>NZ_JBAMDI010000014.1:0-130944 GCF_036961695.1 Pseudomonas sp. CGJS7
GCCGGCGCCCGCGCCGGGCACCTGGTCCACGCCCAAGCGCGGCGACGATTGGGGCGAATCGAATCGCAACCGTCCGGGCGCGCAGCGCGGCGACTCGCCGGGGCTGTACAACAGCGACGGCAGCCTGCGCCTGGCCGACGCGCCGGGTTCGGCGTCGCCGGGCAATCCGCCGGGCACCATCACCGCGGAAATCAAGGATCTCGATCGCGCCGGCACCTGGCTGCGGCGCAAGCCGACCGATTACGAGCCGACCACGCTCGACAAGTATTGGCGGCCGGACGAAACCCTGTTGGCCGAGTGGGTGCGGCGCAGCGTGCGGATGGTGACGATTCCGATCCCGGGCTCCAACAAGCGGATCCAGTGCACGGTGGCGCTGTTGTTGGCCGGCGGCGGCTGCGGCATCAAAGATCCGAATTTCAACGAACAACCGGCCGAAGCGCGCCCGCCGCCGGATATCCCGTTCAAGAAGCATCTGCAGGAAGACAACGGCAGCGTCAGGCCGCCGCCGGGCGGTTGAGGGCGAGCGATTCGCGAAGTCCGACTGAAGCAGCGGCGTCCCGCGGGATTCGCTTCGGTCGCAAGCCGCGATCGCGGATCGTGGATGCCGGCGCGACTGCGATGCGGAGATTCGTCTGCAGCAGACACGAAAACGGCCCGCATGCGGGCCGTTTCGCTATCCGGGCGCGGACGGGCCGCGGCGCGGATCAGTGGATGCCGTGCAGATCGCGCAGGTGGATGTCCTTGTCGCGCGAACCGAAGTACGCGGCGAGGTCGGCGATCTGCTGGTCGGTCAGGTTCTTGGCCTGGCCCGACATCAGCGCGTGCTCGCGGTCGCCGTCGCGGTACATCTGCAACGAGTGGGCGATGTAATCGTGGTACTGGCCGGCCAGGGTCGGGTAGGTCGGATCGATCGGCGCATTGCCTTCCGGACCGTGGCAGCTCACGCACGACTGCTTGGTCGGGCTGCGTTCGCTGTCGCTGGCCAGCTTCTTGCCGTTTTCGATGTTGCCGGCCGGCAGGCCCGAGGAAGAACTGGTGTGGCCGGCGTTGCGGTCGGCCGAGGAATGGCCGGCCGGCACTTCGCCGCCGCCGGAGCAGGCGGTCAGGGCCAGAGCGAGCATGGCGATGGCGAGGCCGCTGTTGAGGAAGCTGGAGTTCGTCATGGGGCGGCTCACTTGGCGCTGGAAAGGAAGGCGGCGATGTCGGCGATGTCCTGGTCCGAGAAGCTCTGGGCCTGGGCCTGCATCGTCGGGTGCTTGCGCGCGCCCTTCTTGTATTCGGTCAGCGCATTGACCAGGTACTCCGGCGACTGACCGACGATCTTGGGAACGTGGTAGTTGGGGTACGCGTTCTTATAGCCCTGGACGCCGTGGCAGCCCTGGCACGTATAAGTGAGCATGCGGCCGGTTTCCGGATTGCCTTTGGCGGCGGCCGGGGCGGCGGTGGAAGCAGCGGCGGGTGCCGGGGCCTTGGCGGGTTCCTGTGCGGCCGCGGTGGCGGCGACCAGGGTCAGGGCAAAGCAGGCGGCGATCGTCAGCGGTCGCATCATGTCGTAGTCCGCAATCTCGAGTGGCTAGCGAAAGGTGTGGCTGGCTCTGCGGGGCCGAAGCCGCGCACAAGTCGGCGAGTATAGCCGGCGAGACGATTGCAACGAAGCCGTCCAATCACGCATCACATACTGATGCCGGTCCCGGAACTCGCCGCAAGGTCCTCCGAAGGCCGACTGGATGCCCATGCGATCCAGGTCCGATAAGTCCGGCCGCCCGTGCTCGCGCTTACCGTGCCTCAGAATAAATCCATGGCTCCAGTCATCATGACCTTCGGCGGATGTTGGCTTTCCGGGTCGGTGATATACCTATATACAACACCGGCATACGACCGGTAACCGACGAATTAATAGAACAATTTTGGGGTCGTCTCGAATGCGTCAACTCACCAACAACC
This sequence comes from Pseudomonas sp. CGJS7, assembly GCF_036961695.1. Classification (NCBI taxonomy): domain Bacteria; kingdom Pseudomonadati; phylum Pseudomonadota; class Gammaproteobacteria; order Pseudomonadales; family Pseudomonadaceae; genus Pseudomonas; species Pseudomonas sp. CGJS7. The sequence continues at coordinate 1,945 of NZ_JBAMDI010000014.1, forward strand.
GCAACAGCGGTCCGGCAGCGCGCGGCATGGCGCCCCCGGCCAAGGTAGCTCTGGCCGTCCTGGCGCTGGCATGCGCCCTGGGCCTGTCGGCCTGCAAGGGCGGGGCGGGCTCCGCCGAGGCGCAGGCCAAGGAAGCCAAGGACAAGGCCTCCGATGCGGTGCCGGTCGAAGTCGCCCAGGCCTCGCGCCGCGCGATCGCCGCCAGCTACACCGGCACCGCGCCGCTGGAAGCGCGGGCCGAATCGCAGGTGGTGGCCAAGACCTCCGGCGTCGCCTTCGAGGTCATGGTCGAGGAAGGCCAGCAGGTCAAGGCCGGGCAGGTGCTGGTGCGGCTGGACTCGGCCCGCGCCGAGCAGCAGGCCGCCCAGACCGGTGCGACCATGCGCAAGCTGGAAGCCAACTACGCCCGCGCCAAGCAAATGGCCGCGCAGCGCCTGCTCAGCGCCAACGACGCCGACCAACTGCGCTACGACCTGGAAAGCGCGCGCGCGGCCAATCGCCTGGCGACCCTGGAAGTCTCTTACGCCAAGGTCGAAGCGCCGATTTCCGGCGTAGTCGCCTCGCGTTCGATCAAGCCCGGCAACTTCGTCCAGATCAACTCGCCGATCATCCGCATCGTCGACACCTCGCGCCTGGAAGCGGTGCTCAACGTGCCCGAGCGCGAACTGGCCACGCTGAAGGCCGGCCTGCCGGTGCAGATGCAGGTCGACGCGATGCCCGGCAAGGTCTTCACCGGCACCGTCGACCGGGTCGCGCCGGTGGTCGATTCGGGCAGCGGCACCTTCCGGGTGATCTGCGCGTTCGACGGCGGCGGCGTGCTGCAGCCGGGCATGTTCGGCCGCCTGCGCATCGACTACGACAACCGCGCCGACGCGCTGGTGGTGCCGCGCGCGGCGCTGCTGGAAGACGAAGGCGATCCGGCGGTGTTCGTGGTGCGCGGCAAGAAGGTCTCGCGGGTGCCGGTCAAGCTGGGTTATCTGGATGGCGCCTGGGCCGAGGTCCGCTCCGGGGTCAAGCTCGGCGAGCAGGTCGTGGTCGCCGGCAAGACCGCGCTGCGCGAAGGCACCGAAGTGCTGATGATCAACACCAAGCCGGCCCCCGCGGTCGCCAGCGCCGCCGGCGCGGCCACCGACAAGCAGTAAGCGTCCGGCGCTTGCGGTCCGACGCGGCCGGCCCTCGGCCGCGTCCTTCGAAACCTATTGAACGTGGGGACTGACTGTGGCTCAGCTTCCGGACACGACGTCCTTTAACTTGGTGGAGTTTTCCACCCGCCGCCGGGTGACCGTGGCGATGGTAACCATCACCTTCCTGCTGTTCGGCCTGATCGCGCTGAACAGTCTGAAGGTCAATCTGCTGCCGGATCTGAGTTATCCGACGCTGACCGTGCGCACCGAATACACCGGCGCGGCGCCGACCGAAATCGAAACCCTGATCACCGAACCGCTGGAAGAAGCGGTCGGCGTGGTCAAGGGCCTGCGCAAGCTCAAGTCGGTCTCGCGCACCGGCCAGAGCGACGTGGTGCTCGAGTTCGCCTGGGGCACCGACATGGACCAGGCCAGCCTGGAGGTGCGCGACAAGATGGAGATCGTGCAGCTGCCGCTGGAAGCCAAGAAGCCGGTGCTGCTGCGCTTCAATCCCTCCACCGAGCCGATCCTGCGCATCGCGCTGTCGACCAAGGGCGGCGACAAGGCCAGCGACACCGAGGCGATCCGCCAGCTGACCGCGTTGCGCCGCTACGCCGACGACGATCTGAAGAAGAAGCTCGAACCGGTCGACGGCGTCGCCGCGGTCAAGGTCGGCGGCGGCCTGGAAGACGAAATCCAGGTCGATATCGACCAACAGAAAATCTCCCAGCTCAATCTGCCGATCGACACCGTGATCCAGCGGTTGAAGGCGGAGAACATCAATATTTCCGGCGGCCGCCTGGAAGAGGGCGCGCAGCGCTATCTGGTGCGCACGGTCAACGAATTCGCCAGCGTGCCGGAAATCCGCGAGATGCTGGTGACCACGCAGAAGCCCGGCGGCAACGCCGCGGCCGACGCGGCGGCGGAAATGGCGCGGGTGGCCGCGGCCTCGGGTTCGGCCGACGCGATGGCGGCGGCGGCTTCGGTGCAGAGCGCGAACTCGGGCGACCAGACCACCGCGGCCGGCGGCAAGCCGGTGCGGTTGAAGGACATCGCCGACGTCCGCCAGGGCTACAAGGAACGCGAGGCGATCATCCGCCTGGGCGGCGTGGAAGCGGTCGAACTGGCCATCTACAAGGAAGGCGACGCCAACACCGTGTCCACCGCCGACGCGATCCAGGCGCGGCTGGAGCAGATCAAGGCGCAGATTCCGCCGGACGTGGAACTGACCACGATCGACGATCAATCGCAGTTCATCCGCCACGCCATCAGCGACGTCAAGAAGGACGCGGTGATCGGCGGTTTCCTGGCGGTGCTGATCATCTTCCTGTTCCTGCGCGACGGCTGGAGCACGTTCGTGATCGGCCTGTCGTTGCCGGTGTCGATCATCGCCACGTTCTTCTTCATGGACCGCCTGGGCCTTAGCTTGAACGTGATGTCGCTGGGCGGCCTGGCCTTGGCCACCGGCCTGGTGGTGGACGACTCGATCGTGGTTCTGGAATCGATAGCCAAGGCGCGAGAACGCGGGCTCGGCATCCTCGAAGCGGCGGTGGTCGGCACCCGCGAGGTCAGCATGGCCGTGGTCGCCTCGACCCTGACCACCATCGCGGTGTTCCTGCCGCTGGTGTTCGTGGAAGGCATCGCCGGGCAACTGTTCCGCGATCAGGCCCTGACCGTGGCGCTGGCGATCGGCATTTCGCTGATCGTGTCGATGACCCTGATCCCGATGCTGAGCGCGCTGCGCGGGCGTCCGGCGCTGGGCTTCCAGGAAGAAGCGCCGCATCCGCGCTGGCGTCCGAACAATCCGGTGCTGAAGGTGCTGGCCTGGATTCCGTACGCGATCGTGGTGGCGGTGAGCTCGGTGTTCTTCGGCATCGCCTGGGTGGTGACGCGCGCATGGCGCATCCTCGGCGCGGTGGTCGGGCCGATCATGGGCAAGGCCAGCGATATCGCGATGGCGCCGTATGCGCGCGCCGAACGCGGCTACCTCAAGCTGCTGCCGGCGGCGATGGGGCATCGCGGATTGGTGTTGGGTCTGGCCGGTCTGGCCTTCGCCGCGACCCTGGCCGCGGTGCCGCTGCTCGGCGCGGATCTGATTCCGCAGCTGGCGCAGGACCGTTTCGACATGACGGTCAAGCTGCCGCCGGGCACGCCGCTGCGCGAGACCGACAAACTGGTGCGCGAGATCCAGCAAAAGCACGCCAAGGACCCCGGCATCCACGCCTGGTTCGGCGTCAGCGGCAGCGGCACGCGGCTGGACGCCAATCCGACCGAGAGCGGCGAGAACATCGGCAAGATCACCGTGGTGATGGCCGACGGCGGCAGCAAGCAGATCGAAGCCGAGGAAACCGAACGTCTGCGCCGCACCATGCAGGGCCATCCGGGCGCGCAGGTCGACTTCGCCCGTCCGCAGCTGTTCAGCTTCTCCACGCCGCTGGAAATCGAACTGCGCGGCCAGGATCTGGAAACCATCCAGCGCGCCGGCCAGCAGATGGCCAAGATGCTCCGCGGCAACCCGCACTTCGCCGACGTCAAGTCGACGGTGGAGCAGGGCTTCCCCGAGATCCAGATCCGCTTCGACCAGGACCGCGCCGGCGCGCTCGGCCTGGCCACCCGCGACATCGCCGACGTGGTGGTGAAGAAGGTGCGCGGCGACGTCGCCACGCGTTACAGCTTCCGCGACCGCAAGATCGACGTGCTGGTGCGCGCGCGCCAATCCGACCGCGAATCGATCGAAAGCATCCGCCGCCTGATCGTCAATCCGGGCAGCAACCGCCCGGTGACGCTGGAGTCGGTGGCCGAGGTGGTCGCCACCACCGGCCCGAGCGAAATCCACCGCGCCGATCAGGTGCGGGTGGCGATCGTGTCCTCGAACCTGCGCGACATCGACCTGGGCGGCGCCATCGCCGAGGTGCAGAAGCTGGTGCGCGAGCAGCCGCTCAGCGCCGAAGTGGGCATGCACATCGGCGGCCAGGGCGAGGAACTGCAGCAATCGATCAACTCGCTGTTGTTCGCGTTCGGCCTGGCGATCTTCCTGGTGTACCTGGTGATGGCCTCGCAGTTCGAGTCGCTGCTGCATCCGTTCGTGATTCTGTTCACCATCCCGCTGGCCCTGGTCGGCGCGGTGCTGGCGCTGCTGCTGACCCGCTCGGCGGTGTCGGTGGTGGTGTTCATCGGCCTGATCCTGCTGGTCGGCCTGGTGGTGAAGAACGCGATCATCCTGATCGACAAGGTCAACCAGCTGCGCGAACACGGCACGCCCAAGCGCGAGGCCCTGATCGAAGGCGCGCGTTCGCGGTTGCGCCCGATCATCATGACCACGCTGTGCACCTTGTTCGGCTTCCTGCCGCTGGCCATCGCCACCGGCGAAGGCGCCGAAGTGCGCTCGCCGATGGCGATCACGGTGATCGGCGGCCTGCTGGTGTCGACGCTGCTGACCTTGGTGGTGATCCCGGTGGTCTACGATCTGCTCGACCGCCGCGGCGACGAGTACTACCGCAACCGAGTGCGCAAGGCCGAACGCGAGGCCCGCGCGGCCGCCGACAAGATCGGCCACGACAACGATCCGCTGACCGAGGCGCACTGACATGAGCAGCGTTGCCGAGATCAGCATCAAGCGGCCCATCACGACCATCATGCTGTTCGTGTCGATGTTCGTGATCGGCCTGATCGCGGCGGTGCGGCTGCCGCTGGAATCGTTGCCGGACATCTCCGCGCCGTTCCTGGTGGTGCAGTTGCCCTACGACGGCTCCACTCCGGAAGAGGTCGAGCGCACCATCTTGCGCCCCGCCGAAGAGGCGCTGGCGACGATGACCGGCATCAAGAGCATGCACGGCAACGCAAGCTCGGATGCGGCGACCATCCAGATGGTCTTCAAGGATTGGGATCGCGACATCGCGATCACCGCCTCGGAAGCCCGCGAGCGCATCGATGCGATCATCGACGAGCTGCCCGACGGGTTTCAGCGCTATTTCGTGTTCAAGTGGTCCAGCGGCGATCAGGCGATCTTGCAAGTGCGTTTGGCCGGGGATATGGACCTCAGCCGCGAGTACGATCTGATCGACCGCGAGTTCAAGCGCCGTCTGGAACGCATTCCCGGCGTGGCCAAAGTCGAGATCGGCGGCGCCTCGCCCAACGAGGTGGAGATCGCGATCCTGCCCGACCGCTTGGTCGCCCACGGGGTGGATCTCAACACCTTGACCAAGAGCCTGCAGGCGCTGAACTTCTCGATTTCCGCCGGCCAGATCGAAGACGGAGGGCGCCGCCTGCGGGTGCAGCCGATCGGGCAGGTCACCGATCTGGAACAGTTCCGCAATCTGGTCATCAACAGCAGCGGCCTGAAACTCGGCGCGATCGCCGACGTTCGGCTCAAGCCCGCGCGTCTGGAGACCGGGCGTCGCCTGGACGGGCGCCCGGCGATCGGCCTGGACATCTACAAGGAGCGCAACGCCAATCTGGTGGAGGTCTCGAAGGCGGCGCTGGCCGAGGTCGAGGCGATCCGCGCCCAGCCGGCGTTGAGCAACATCGAAATCAAGGTGATGGAGAACCAGGGCGAGGAAGTCACCGGTTCGTTGTTGGAACTGGCCGAGGCCGGCGGCATCGGCCTGCTGCTGTCGATCGCGGTGTTGTTCTTCTTCCTGCGCCACTGGCCGTCCACGCTGATGGTGACCCTGGCGATTCCGATCTGCTTCGTGATGACCTTGGGCTTCATGCATTTCGTCGGGGTCACCCTGAACGTGCTGTCGCTGATGGGGTTGTTGCTGGCGGTGGGCATGCTGGTGGACAACGCCGTGGTGGTGGTGGAGAGCATCTACCAGGAACGCGAGAAGATGCCCGGCCAGCCGCAGTTGGCCTCGATCCTGGGCACCCGCCACGTCGCCATCGCCTTGTCGGCCGGCACCTTGTGCCACTGCATCGTGTTCCTGCCCAATTTGATCGGCGAAACCAACGACATCAGCATCTTCATGTCGCAGATCGCGATCACCATTTCGGTGTCGCTGCTGGCGTCGTGGCTCGTGGCGGTGAGCCTGATACCGATGATTTCGGCGCGGCTGAAGACTCCGCCGGCGGCCAATACCACCACCGGGCTGATTCCGTGGATTCAGCGCTCTTACGCCCATGTTCTGCGTTGGACCCTGGAACACCGCGGCCTGAGCCTGATCGGCATCGCGCTGGTGGTGGCCATCAGCCTGGTGCCGATGAGCAGGACCAAGTTCGATATGTTCGGCAACGAGGGCGGCACCGACGCTTTCATCCAGTATCGATGGAAAGGCAGCTACACCCGCGAGCAGATGTCGGCGGAAATCCTCAAGATCGAGCAGTTTCTGGAGGCGCGCCGAAAGCAGTACCACATCAAGCAGATCTATTCGTTCTTCAGCGAGCGCGGCGGCGGCGACGCCGGTACTCGCCTGCAGTTCCGCGAAGACGAGATCAAGAACAGCAAGGCGCTGGTCGAGACGATCTCCAAGGCGTTGCCCAAATCGGCAAAGGCCGAGATCAGCATGGGGCAGGGCGAGGACGGCGATCCGAACGGCGGTAAGAATGTCCAGGTTCAGTTGGTCGGCGATTCGACCGAAGCCCTGAGCGAACTGGCCGGCGACATCGTGCCGATGCTCGCGCGTCGGCCCGAATTGCGCGAGGTGCGCGTGGACGTCGGCGATCGCAACACCGAGCTCAACGTCAGCGTCGACCGCGAGCGCGCGGCGTCGTTCGGTTTCAGCGTCGAGGAGGTGTCGCGTTTCGTCGGTCTGTCGTTGCGCGGCGCGCAGTTGCGGGACTTCCAGCGCGGCGATTCCGAAGTGCCGGTGTGGGCGCGCTTCGCCGATGCGGAGAAGTACAGCCTGGAGAATCTGGCCGAGTTGACTGTGCGCGCTTCCGACGGCCGCAGCGTGCCGCTGCTGTCGATGGTCGACGTCAACGTGCGGCCTACCGCGAGCCAGATCAATCGCAACAACCGCCAGACCACGCTGACCATCATGGCCAGTCTCAACGGCAAGGCCACCACCCCGGAGGCGCGCAAGGCGATCGAGGACACGCTGAAGAGCGTGGCGTTCCCGGCTGGCTACAGCTACAGCTTCGACGGCAGCTCGTTCGAGCGCGACGACGACGCCGGCAAGCAGATGACCTTCAACTTGATCATCGCCCTGGTGATGATCTACGTGGTCATGGCCGCCGTGTTCGAGTCGCTGCTGTTCCCGGCGGCGATCATGAGCTGCGTGGTGTTTTCGATCTTCGGCGTGTTCTGGCTGTTCTGGCTGACCGGAACCGCGTTCACGGTGATGGCCTTCATCGGTATCCTGGTGTTGATGGGGGTGGTGGTGAACAACGGTATCGTCATGGTCGAGCACATCAACAACCTGCGAAGACGCGGGCTCTCGCGCAACCAGGCGCTGATCGAAGGCAGCCGCGAACGTCTGCGCCCGATCATGATGACGATGGGTACGGCGATCCTGGCGATGATTCCGATTTCGCTTAGCGACACTGTGGTGCTGGGCGGTCTGGCCTATTCGCCGATGGCGCGCGCGGTGGCCGGCGGTCTGGCGTTCTCGACCGTGGTCAGCCTGCTGTTCCTGCCGACGATCTACGCGATCCTCGACGACCTGCGCGCCGCCTCGGGCGCGCTGGTGGCGCGCGCGCGCGCCAAGCGGGGCGGATCGGGTGCGTCGGCGAGCGCGGTCGGACAGGCCTGAGCGCACGTACAGGCAAGCGGAGATTGACGCGGCATCTCCGCCGCGGCTATGGTCGCCGGGTCCGTCCCGCCGGGATGGACTTCATCGACAACTATCAAGGACGACACATGAAAAACCGATTGAAGCTCGCCGCGCTGTGCGCTTGCCTGACGCTTTCCGCCACCGTCATGACCGCTTCGGCCACCGGCGTTGGTGCGGGTGGGGTAGGGACTACCGGCACTCCCACCGCTCTGTGTGAAGCTGTGCAAGAAGTGATCTTCTTCTATGACTTGAAGTGCGGTCAGTAAGATATAGATCGCTTCGCCCGAGTCGTCATTCAGGGCGACGCTGACGGCAACGCAGAAACAAGAAGGCCGGCGAATGCCGGCCTTCTTGCGTTCGCGTCGGCGCGTGGCGGCGCCGATCCGCTTTCACCCCACCAACTTGCTGGCGATCTTCAGCGAGAACGGCGGCGGCAACGCCGGCACCCGCCTGCAATTCTTCGAGGATCAGATCAAGGACACCAAGACGGTGACCGATGAGATCAGCAAGATCCTGCCCAAGTCGGCCAAGGCCGAGATCACCGTCGGCCTGGACGGCGGCAACGGCGGCGGCGGAAACGAAGGCAAGAGCGTGCAGGTGCAGTTGGTCGGCGACTCCACCGAGACGCTGTCGGCATTGGCCGGCGATCTCGTGCCGATCCTGTCGCGGCGCTCGGAACTGCGCGACGTGCGGGTGGATGTGGGCGACCGCAACACCGAGCTCAACGTCAAGGTCGACCGCGAGCGCGCGGCTTCGTTCGGCTTCAGCGTCGAGGAAGTCTCGCGCTTCGTCGGCCTGGCCCTGCGCGGCGCGCAATTGCGCGACTTCCAGCGCGGCGAAACCGAGGTGCCGGTGTGGGCGCGGTTCGCCGGCGCGGAGAAATTCGGGATCGAGAACCTGTCCGAATTCACCGTCCGCTCGCCCGACGGCCGCAGCGTGCCGCTGCTGGCGATGGTCGACGTCAGCGTGCGTCCGACCGCCAGCCAGATCAACCGCAACAACCGTCAGACCACGCTGACCATCCAGGCCAACCTCAACGGCAAGACCACCACGCCGGAAGCGCGCAAGGCGATGGAGGAGACGCTCAAGGCGGTGGCGTTCCCGGCCGGCTACAGCTACAGCTTCGACGGCAGCTCGTTCGAGCGCGACGACGACGCCGGCAAGCAGATGATGGTCAACCTGGTCCTGGCCTTGATCATGATCTACGTGGTGATGGCGGCGGTGTTCGAATCGCTGCTGTTCCCGGCGGCGATCATGAGCTGCGTGGTGTTCTCGATCTTCGGCGTGTTCTGGTTGTTCTGGCTGACCGGCAGCTCGTTCACGATCATGGCTTTCATCGGCATCCTGGTGCTGATGGGCGTGGTGGTGAACAACGGCATCGTGATGGTCGAGCACATCAACAACCTGCGCAGGCGCGGACTGCCGCGCAACGAGGCCCTGGTCGAAGGCAGCCGCGAGCGTCTGCGCCCGATCATGATGACCATGGGCACGGCGATTCTGGCGATGATTCCGATCTCGCTCAGCGACACCGTGGTGCTCGGCGGCCTAGCGTATTCGCCGATGGCGCGCGCGGTGGCCGGCGGCCTGGCGTTCTCGACCGTGGTCAGCCTGCTGTTCCTGCCGACGATCTACGCGATCCTCGACGACATGCGCGTGAGCAGCGCGCGGCTGGTACGCCGCGCGCGCGGCAAGCCCGAGTTCGACACCGCCGCGCCCTCGCACGCCTGACCGCGGACGTCGCCCATCGTAGGCGAATCGAGTCCCCCTTTGAAAAAAGGGGGCTCGAAGCTGCGAGCAAGCCCACTCCCGCAGGGCTTAAGCCGCGCGACCCGAGCGGCAGTAACGATAGCGAACAGCGCCTGTCGCAGCTGCAGGCATTTGCCGTCCCCTTACCGGAAGCCGCCTAGGGATCTTAGGCGCCGCGCCCGGCCCGATGCATACGCAGCGCGACTGCAGGGCGCATCGCACGTGTCTACGTGCACGCAAGGCCGATTTCGTCGGATTGACCGGCGCCTGCGCCGACGGTTAGCCTCGGCGGGTCCTTCCGCTTGCCCGCGTGGTAACTGCGCCTCGGCGCGTCTTCCCGTGACATCGCGCTGCGCCAAGGAACCGTGCTGCTCTGCTGTTCACGATACAGGGACTAATCATGAATACGAGAACCAACACAATTGCGGCCGACTGGGAGACTCATAGTTACTACGAAGAAGCAGAGAGGTGGACTGCGTCGTTTTGGAACGAAGGTACCGCCTTTCGCTCTTTTTTCGACAAGCTCGACATTCGCCGAACCGCCGAATTGGCGTGTGGGCACGGCAGGCACGCGGCGCAAATCGTCGACCGCGTCGAGAAACTGACGCTGGTCGACGTGAATCGGTCGAATCTCGATGCTTGCAAGAACCGGTTTCGGGACCGCAAGAACGTTACCTACGTCAAAACGGATGGCGACTCGCTTCGCGATATCCCGAACGCCAGCCAGACAGCCGTATTCAGCTATGACGCCATGGTCCATTTCGAGGCCGACACGATCTTGCTCTACCTGGGCGAGATCGCTCGCGTCCTGGCGCCTGGCGGGCGGGCGTTGCTTCACTATTCGAATCTGCACAGCATGCCCGCCATCGAGTACGGCCAAGGGCCGCATATGCGCAGTTTTTTCAGCGAAACGATGATGATTCATTTCGCGCACCGGCGCGGCCTCAAGCGCGTCGACAGTCGGACCTTGGATTGGGGGCACGAACCCACCTACCATGCGCTCGACGCGCTTACGTTGCTCGAGAAGACGGCGTAAGCGGTGCGCGAGGCGATCGCCGCGTCGGATCGCGCCAGGGCAGTACATGCCCGGCGCGAACGTCGGATGCCTGGGCTAACGACGGTGTCGCGACTCGCGTGATTTTTCGGCCGGCCCGGTCGCTGCGTTGAAACGAAAAGGCCGGCGAAAGCCGGCCTTTTCGTCACCGCTAGAGTTGTTGCTGCGCTAAGGCCTCGGCTCGCGCAGCCCGCTCATCCCACCAACTTGCTGGCAATCCGAAACCCAGCCAACCACACCCCAATACCGGTCCCGATATTGGTCAACATGAAATTCAGCACCACCCGCGCCACCCGATTGCGATACCACCCTTTCACCGTCTGCGCATCGTCGCGCAAGGCCATGAAATCGCCATAAGCCGGCTTGCGCCGATGCACCTCGACCAGGGCGCTGAGCGCGCCGGTCGGCACGCCCGGCCGGAACGGCTTGAGCGGCGCCACCACCGCGGCGGTGATGATGCTCAGAGGATGCCCGCCGGCCAGCAAGCAGCCCAGCGCGGCCAGGCCGCCGGTGAACAGCACCCATTGCAGCAACAGGTCGGCGCCGACCGCCACGCCGCCTTTCCAGAAACCCCAGGCGATGCCGGCCAGGATCAGGCTGGTGATGACGATCATCACCCACGGCACCTTGCTCTTGGTTTGCACTTGTTCCAGCGCGGTGCGCTGCTCGACCGGGTCCTGCACGTCTTCGCGCAGGTGCTTGGCCAAGCCTTGCAGATGCCCGGCGCCGACCACCGCCAATACCTCGCGCGACTCGCCGGCGGTTTCGCGCAGGCGCGCGGCCATGTAGCGGTCGCGCTCGGCGATCACGGTTTCGTACAACTGCGGGCTCTCGGCGGCGAACTCGCCGAAGCTCGATTCGAGCATGTCGCCTTGCTTGAGCTTCTCGATCTCTTCCTCGCCGACCTCATCGGCGGCGAACAGGCTGCTGATCAGGCCGACGCCGAGCTTGGTCCGGCCCCAGAAACCCAGACTCTGCGAGGCGCGCTTGAAGGTCAGGCCGACCTCGCGGTCGATCAGGTGCACCGGCAATTCGCGTTGGCGCGCTTCCAGCACTGCGCGCTTGAGCTCGGCGCCCGGTTCGATGCCCAGTTGCTCGGCCAGCCGGCGCTGATACGCGGCCAGGGCCAGATTGGCCGCGAACAGCGCGGTCTTGCCCGAACGGATCACCTGGATCAGGTCCAGCTTGGCCAGCGCGTCGGGATCGGTCAGCGCTTGCAGGCGCTGCGCGTCCAGTTCCACCGCCACCGCATCGAAGCGGCCGCTGCCGACCGCATCGCGGACCGCATCGACGCTGGCCTGGGAGACGTGGGCGGTGCCCAGCAAGGTGTAGCGGACGCCGTCGCGTTCGACGATGGCGTGCGGTTGGCCGTGCAGGCCGTCGTTCAGCGGTTCATTCATTCGGGGGCTTCTGGCTCGCTCGGCGATCAGCTGTGCCGGAGCACAGAAAGGCCCGCAGCATAGAGGCTGCACGGGGTGCCGGCAAACTTGCGACGGCGGTCTAGGCGCGGCCGCGCGAGGCGGCTTCGGCGGTGCCGGCGGGCTCGCCGTCGGCCAGCGCCAGGACCTGCTTGAGCGCGGTCTGGCGGATCTGTTTGCCCAGTTCGGGGTCGTCGATCGCGCGCGCCAGCATCGCGCCGCCGACGCACAAGGTGGCCATCGTCAGCGCGCGCTCGCGGGCGTGCGCGCTGTCGCCCAGCGGGCGCTGCAGCGCGCCGATCAGCGCGTCCAGCACCTGGGTGTAGGTCTGCTTGACGCATTCCTCGCCGCGGGCGACGTCGGAGGAGAACGAAATCAGCGGACAGGTGTAGTCCATCTCGGCCTGGTGGCGGTCGGACAGGTAATCGGTGGCCAACTGGCGCGCATCCGGCGCGTTCGGCGCGCCGCCGCGGCCGGGCGCGCAGCTGAGGATGTGCCGGACCACCTCGGCGTACAGGTCCTGCTTGCGCTGGAAGTGGTTGTAGAAGCCGCCGCGGGTCAGCCCGGCCTCGGCCATGATCTGGTCGATGGAGACCTCGGAAAAGCCGTGCCGGTTGAACAGGCGGCGGGCCGAGTCGACGATCCGCGCCCGGGTCTGGGCCTTGTGTTCGACGGTGTAGGGCATGGCGGGACTCGGCGGCGGAGCGCCCGGCGCCCGGAAAGGCCGGCGCGGGGCTCGCAAGGGGGGAGGCATCGGCGGGAGCGCCGGTTGCGACCGGTTTAGCACGATTCTATCTATGTTCTTGAACATATTTAGACCCGCCGCAGAATCGTTGCCATCCTTCCGCCACAAGGAACTCCGCGATGAAGCTGTATTACTGCGAAACCCCCAACGCGCGTCTGGCCTGCGCCGCCGCGCGCCATCTCGACGCCCCGGTCGAACTGATCCGGGTCGACCTCAAGCTCGGCGAACAGCGCCATCCCGACTACCTGGCGCTCAACCCCAACGGCAAGGTGCCGACCCTGATTCACGGCGACACCGTGTTGTGGGAAGCGCCGGCCATCGTCTGTTATCTGGCCCAGGTCGCCGGCTCGGATTTGTGGCCGGCCGATCCGGCCGCTCAGTTCGACGTGCTGCGCTGGATCAACTGGAGCACCGCGCATTTCAACCGTCATGCCGGCTCGTTGTTCTTCGAGCGGGTGATCAAGCCGGGCTTCGGCATCGGCGAGCCGTCGCCGGCGGTGCTGGAGGAGGCGGGCAAATACTTCCGTCAATTCGCCAAGGTGTTGAACGGGCAGTTGCAAGACCGCCGCTATCTGCTCGGCGAGCGGCTCAGCGCCGCCGATTTCGCCGTCGCCACGATGCTGCCCTGGACCCAGGCGGCGCAGTTGCCGCTGGACGGCTTCGCTGCGATCGGCGACTGGTATGCGCGGATCGACGCGCTGCCGGGTTGGCGCGATCCGTATCCGGCGCGCGATGTCGGCGCTGCGGCCGCGGCTTGATCGCAAACAGGCATCGACTTGGGAGCAAGAACGATGGTGGCGATGGCTGCCATCGTTTTCTGCGCTAAGAAACGCTTGCGATCACAACCGACAAGAGCGGTTCGCGAATCCCGAATCTGTAAAAACGACCGGCCTGGCCGAAGCGGGAGGGGTAGAGCCCCGGCCAGACCGATCGCACTTTGCTCGTGGGGTTTGCTGTGGGTCGGGCGTTGCCGACGCGCCGTTCAGGCCAGCCCGTAAGGCAGGTTCTCGCTCGACACCACTTTCTCGCCGACCTGTTCGCCATGCAGGAAACGCAGCGCGGCGACGATCACGCCGCCGTCGTCGGCGATACGGTTATGGCCCAGGCCCTGAGTGCTGAGCAGGCGCGAATCGGGCCAGTAGCGGGCATAGCGCTCGCCCTCGGCCCAAGGCACTTCCTTGTCGCCCAGGTCGTGCACGATCAGCGCCGGCCGGGCGATCGACGGCGCGTTGCGGTGCGCCTGCTGCGAGTCGAAGCTGATGCCGATGCGCTTTTCGTAGTAATCGAAAATGCGCCGGCACACGTCCTCGCCGATCCACAGGAAACGGGCGAAGCGTTTGACCGCCGCGACCGGATCGGCCGCCGGCGCGATCAACACCGCGCGTTCGGCGCGCATGCCGCGCGCCATCGCCAGCAGCGCCGCGGCGCCGCCGAGCGAATGGCCGATCACCGCCGCGGCCGGGCCGTAGTGCTCGCCGACCGCGTACAGATGGCGGGTGAAGTCGGGCAGGGTGGCCAGCCGGCCGCCGCTGCGGCCATGGCCGAGCTGATCGAACGCGACCACCGCATAGCCTTCGGCGCGCAACTGCGGCAGCCACTTGGCCACGCGGGTGCCGTGGCTCGACCAACCGTGCGCGAACAGCACATAAGGCTGACGCTGCGGATCGCCCCAGACGTAAGTCGCGATGGTCTGACCGTCGACCTGCAGGCTTTCCTCGCGCGCATCGAAGGTCGGCGCCGCCAGCGCGCGCTTGCGCGAGGACGCGAACGGGGTGCAGAACAAATTCGCGGCGCGATGCATGGTCGCCTCCGGGGCGAACCAGGCCCCGGCGACGAAGCTCAGGCGCAGGCCGTATAACCGAAACATGTTACGAACGGTCGTGCTAATTTTGGCGATAAGCGGATACATGACGGACCTCATTCGGTCGCTCAGACGGAGGGGGATGCGGAGTAGGAGCGGATCAGGCGCTCGAAAGCGCGGCGGCCGCGTTGTTTGGCGGTGTCGTAGCCGAACAGGCCGGAATCGTGGTGCACGATCAGGGCCAGACCGTAGATTTCGAACGACAGTTGCGCGGTATCGGTATCGGCGCCGAGCTCGCCGGTGTCGATGGCCAGTTGCACGGCTTGGCCGAGCACCTGATGCCAGCGTTTTTGTTGATCGACCACCGCATCGCGCAGGACGCCGGGGCGGTCGTCGTACTCGCTGACCGCGCCGAGCAGCACGCAGCCGCCTTCGGTATGGCGGGCCCAATCGAACCAGGCGTCGACGATGGCGCCCAGCCGGACCAGCCCGCGCGGCTGCTTGAGCGCGGGCAGCAGCACATAACCGACGAAGCGCTGGCTGGCCATGTCCAGCACCGCCAGCTGCAGATCCTCGCGCGAGCCGAAGTGGGCGAACACGCCGCTCTTGGACATCCCCACCGCGGCCGCCAGCGGGCCGATCGATAAACCTTCCAGCCCCGCCGAGCAGGCGATGCCGTAGGCCTGATCGAGGATGGCTTCGCGGGTGGCGGCGCCCTTGTTGGTGGCGGTCAAGACTGACATGGGCATAAAAATAGCACGTCCGTTCGTTTTATTACGACCGTTCGTCGGGCGAACGGCCAAACTCAGCATAGCCAGTTTGGCTGTGGCCGGCCGGTTTGGAGGGCGGGCAGGATGTGTCTAATTGTGCGCGGCGCGCACAGAGGGGCTGGTGGCCGTGGCGATGGGGCCGGTCGCGCGGCCGTGTTCGGCCATTCGGATTGGAGGATGCGCGAACCGCAGTGGGTTCGGGCCGATGCGGATTTCCGCGGGCGATGTCGGGACTGCGCCGACGCGCAGATCGCGTTCGTCCGCGAGATTGTTGCGCTATGGACGACGACGCCGATGCCCGCGACAGGCGGCGACGGCTGCGCCTGAAGCCGTCGTACGACTCAGGACGCGCGCAAGCCGGGCACGTTCTGATCCGGCTCGCCGTCGTTGCCGTCGCCGAGCGCTCGCACCATCTGCACCGTGTCCAGCCAGCGGCCGTGCTTGCGGCCGATCCCGGGAAACACCCCGGCGAGTTTGAAACCGAGCCGCTCATGCAGGGCGACCGAAGCGGCATTGCTGCCGTCGCCGATCACCGCGACCATCTGCCGGAAGCCCAACGCGGCGCAGTCTTCTATCAAACGTTGCATCAGCGCCCGGCCGATACCGCGGCCGTGGCTGGCGGGCTCGACGTAGACCGAGTTTTCCACGGTCCAGCGATAGCCGATCCGGCCCCGGTACGAGCTGGCGTAAGCGTATCCGGCGAACACCGCGTCGCCGTCGCCGACGAACTCGGCGATCAGATACGGATAACCGGCGTCGACGATGGCATGCCAGCGCCGACGCATTTCGGCGTCGTCGGGCACGTCGTACTCATAGGTGGCCACGCCCTCGCGCACCTCGCGCGCATACAACGCGGCGATCGCGGCCAGATCGGCCTCGACCGCCGGGCGCAGGCGCAGTCCGCGGGGCGTGTCGGCGCTCAATCGCGATACCGCTTGAGCAGGTCGGCGTAGGCGTCGATGCGGCGGTCGCGCAGGAACGGCCAGATCCGCCGCACGTGTTCGCTGCGGCCCAGATCGACTTCGGCCATCACGATTTCCGGCTCGACGGTCTTGGCCTCGGCCAGGAACTCGCCCTGCGGGCCGAGCACATGGCTGGAACCCCAGAACTGAATACCCGACGCGCCGATCGGCGAGGGCTCGTGGCCGACCCGATTGACGCTGAGCACCGGCAGACCGTTGGCGACCGCGTGACCGCGATGGCTGAGGATCCAGGCCATGCGCTGGCGGTCTTTTTCGTCCTGCTGATCGTCCGGGTCCCAGCCGATCGCGGTCGGGTACAGCAGCAGATCGGCCCCGGCCAGCGCCATCAGCCGCGCGCCTTCGGGGTACCACTGATCCCAGCAGACCAGCACGCCCAGGCGGCCGACCGAGGTCTGGATCGGTTCGAAACCGATATCGCCCGGGGTGAAGTAGAACTTCTCGTAGAAGCCCGGATCGTCCGGGATATGCATTTTGCGGTACTTGCCGGCGATGCTGCCGTCGGTCTCATAGACCACTGCGGTGTTGTGATACAGCCCGGCCGCGCGGCGCTCGAACAACGAGCTGACCAGGACCACGCCGTGCTGCTTGGCCAACGCGCCCAGACGCTCGGTGCTCGGGCCCGGGATCGGTTCGGCCAGATCGAACTCGTTGACCGACTCGTGCTGGCAGAAATACGGCCCGTTGTGCAGTTCCTGCAGCAGCACCAACTTGGCGCCGCGCTTGGCGGCTTCGCCGACCCGGCTTTCGATGTTGGCCAGATTGGCCTCGCGCGAACCTTGGTCGCGGTCCTGGATCAGGGCGACGGGGAGGGTGGTCTTGGTCATCGGGAGCACGGGTTCGGCTGTGGGGCGGATCGCCATTGTAGGAAATACGCCATGACGGGGGCACTGCGGTGGCAGTGGCGGGGATATCGAGGCGAGAGAGCCGGAACGAAAGGCGGGCCGCTATTGCATTGAACGCCGCAACGTCAAGGCCACCGTCATTCCGGCGACAGGCGGAACATCCAAATCACCGTCATTCCGGCGAAAGCCGGAATCCATTTTGATCTTGATTTTGCTGCCCGCAGCGGCGAAGGCCCGACAAGAAGCAACGTCAAAATGGATTCCGGCTTTCGCCGGAATGACGGGTGCGGGGTTTTTGGGAGAGCAGGGCGTTGAGTTGCGGCTGACAGCTTTGAGCCTTGCCGCCACCCACCGGCTTGGACGCAGTGCGTTCCAAGCCGCCGAAGACTTACGCCACCACGCCCCGCGGCAACTGCATGGTCACGCAATGCAGGCTGCCGTTCTGCCAGATCAGCGGCCGGCACGGCACCGCGACGATCTCGCGGTCGGGGAAGGCCTGGGCCAACACCGCCTGGGCTTCGCCGTCGCGGGCGTCGCCGTACGCCGGCATCAGCACCGCGCCGTTGACGATCAGGAAGTTGGCGTAACTCGCCGCCAGCCTTCGGTTTTCGTCGATGATCGGCTGCGCCCACGGCAGCGCGAACAGCCGGTAGGGCTGACCGTCGCGGGTGCGCAGCGCGGCCAGTTCGGCGGCCATGGCCTGCAGTTCGGGGTAATGCGAATCGGTCGGATCGTCGCAGCCTTGGTAGACGATGGCGTCGACCGCGGCGAAGCGGGCCAGGGTGTCGATGTGGGCGTCGGTGTCGTCGCCCTCCAGATAGCCGTGATCCAGCCACAGCACCCGGTCCTGATGCAGCCAGGCCGACAGCTTGGCGGTGATTTCTTCGCGGCTGGCGTCGGGGTGACGCTCGTGCAGGCACTGCCAGGTGCTCAGCAGCGTGCCCGCGCCGTCGGTTTCGATGCCGCCACCTTCCAAAGCGAAATCAATGCTTTGGCGCTCACTCTTCGCGAAGATTCCCTGACCGTGCAGGCGCTCGACCAGCAGATCGTCCTGGCTGGCGTCGAACTTGCCGCCCCAGCCGGTGAAGCGGAAATCGAGCAGGCGGAAGCCGTCGCCGGCCTTGAGCGTGATCGGGCCGGAGTCGCGCAGCCAGGTGTCGTCGTAAGGCGCGTCGATGAAATGGACCCGGTCCATGTCGATCCGCGCCGAGGACAGGCGCGCGCGGGCATAGGCCTGGACGTCGTCGTCGGCCACGCAGATCAGTGCCGGCTGGAAGCGGGTGATGGCCGCGACCAGGGCGATGTAGGTCTCTTCGACCTCGCCCAGGCGCTCGGCCCAGTCGGTGTCGGCGTTCGGCCAGGCGATCAGAACCGCGGACTGGGGTTCCCACTCCGCGGGGAAGCGCAATGCATTGTTGGTCATAACCTCAAAGGATAGGCGGTTTCGGCCCGACTTCGTTGGCGTCGGCCTTGTTCGCGACCACGTCGATCACCCGGCTCTTCTCGAAATACACGGTGAAGGCGGGGTAGACCCAGCGATTGATCTGCGGCCACTGCTTCTTCTGACCGCCGCGCGCTTCCAGGCGTTGGGTCGGCTCGCCGTAGCGGCCTTTGACCTGCTCCATGCTCTGGCCGCGCGTCGGCAGCAGGGCCTTGCCCTCCTGCTGCACGCGCTGGATCAACAAGGTCTCGGCCGACGCGGCTCCGGAAAGGGCGAGCAGGGCGAGCAGCGGTGCAACGGCAATGCGCAGTTTCATGGCAAATCCACCTCGTCAAAGGACGCGGGATTCTAGGCACAAGGTGACGCTCAGCGGCAGCGTGCGGCCGTCACGGTTCTGTGAAGACGGCCACGGCGAAGGCGGGGCGATGGGGTTTCAGGGCGGCCGGGAAGGCCGATAACGAAGAAAGCCGCCTCGCGGCGGCTTTCGACTTGAACCACGGGCGACGGGCGAGCGCCGCCGGGTTTCTTAGCGCTGACGCGCCTTGAAACGCGGGTTCGACTTGCAAATCACGAAGACCTTGCCGCGGCGGCGGACGACTTTGCAGTCGCGGTGACGGGCCTTCGCCGACTTCAGAGAGGACAGGACCTTCATGACAGACCTCGGCAAAAAATGGATGGAATGAAGCGGTGGAAAAGTTAGCCCGCGATTGTAGCGGACAAATCTTCGTCCGATCAAGTGCTTGCGTAGAAAAAATCCGGACGGCGGCGAAAGCGGTCGGCGCCTGGGCCTGAAAACGCGGCTCCGAAGCCTGGATTCGGCCCGGTTCGATCCGGCTCGAAAGGCGGGTCCGCGCTGGCCGGATGCGCGTCCCGGGCCGCGCCGATGCGCCGACGGCAGCATAAAGAATGGCCGGAGCCGCCGCCATCGGCCGCATAATAGCGCGCATGAATAGCGCATCTTCCACTAGCGGCACCGTTCCCGTCCTGACCATCGACGGGCCCTCCGGCTCGGGCAAGGGCACCATCAGCCGGCTGGTCGCCCAGCGACTGGGCTGGCATTACCTGGATTCCGGCGCCCTGTATCGGGCGGTCGGCGTGGCCGCGGGCTGGGCCGACCTGGATCTGGCCGACCCGGCCGCGCTGGTGCGCTGCGCCTTCGACACCCGGGTCGGCTTCCGCGACGACCCCTCCGGCGAGCTGCGAGTGCTGGTCAACGACCAGGACGCCACCGATGAGCTGCGCACCGAAACCGCCGGCGCGGCGGCCTCGGCGATCGCCGCGATCCCGGAAGTGCGGGCCGCGCTGAAGGACCGCCAGCGCGCCTTCCGCCAGCCGCCGGGGCTGGTCGCCGACGGCCGCGACATGGGTACGGTCATCTTCCCGGACGCCCCGTTCAAGGTCTTTCTGACCGCCAGCGCCGAGGAACGGGCGGAAAGACGGTATAAGCAGTTGAAAGACAAAGGGGTTTGCGTTACGTTAGACGGTCTGCTGCGGGGGATTCTTGCCCGCGACGCCCGTGACGCCCAGCGCGCGGTGGCTCCGCTGCGACCGGCTGAAGACGCCGTTCGCATCGACACCACCGGTCTTGGAATCGACACGGTAGTCGAACAGGTGCTGGCTTTGTTGCCTGCCCGCTGAACGACGCGTCGCGGCCGCATCCGCCGCGCATCCGCAATAGATGTACCGCAAGTGCGACACCTAAACCCCATCGCAATTCCGCGATGGATCAACCACAACACATGATGCGGCTGCATCGCATCACATAACGGGTGGGTCGACCACGTTCTGCTTGCGTTGCCACCACGGCAACGATGTCAAACGGTGCGATCCGTGTGTTCAACCGAGATATTCAATCCAATGACCGAATCATTTGCCGAACTGTTCGAACAAAGCCAGCAGTACCTGGCCAAGCTGAAGCCCGGCGCCATCGTCACCGGCGTCGTCGTGGAAGTCCGCGGCGACGTGGTGGTGATCAACGCCGGCCTGAAGTCCGAAGGCATCGTGCCGATCGAACAGTTCCGTAACGACGCCGGCGAGATCGACGTTGCCGAAGGCGACGAGGTCAAGGTCGCACTCGACTCGATCGAGAACGGCTTTGGCGAAACCGTGTTGTCGCGCGAGAAGGCCAAGCGCGCGATGGTGTGGGACGAGCTCGAAGAGGCGCTCGAAAAGAACGAGACCATCACCGGCCGCATCAGCGGCAAGGTCAAGGGTGGTTTCACCGTCGACATCAAGGATGTCCGCGGCTTCCTGCCGGGTTCGTTGGTGGACGTGCGCCCGGTGCGCGACTCCGCCTACCTGGAAGGCAAGGAACTCGAGTTCAAGCTGATCAAGCTGGACCGCAAGCGCAACAACATCGTCGTCTCCCGCCGCGCGGTGGTCGAGAGCGAGTACAGCGTCGAGCGCGAACAGCTGATGGAGAAGCTGCAGGAAGGCGCGATCCTCAAGGGCGTGGTCAAGAACCTCACCGATTACGGCGCGTTCGTCGACCTCGGCGGCATCGACGGCCTGCTGCACATCACCGACATGGCGTGGAAGCGCGTGCGTCACCCGTCGGAAGTGGTGGAAGTCGGTCAGGAACTCGACGTCCGCGTGCTCAAGTACGACCGCGAGCGCAACCGCGTCAGCCTCGGCCTCAAGCAGCTGGGCGAGGATCCGTGGGACAACATCGCCCGTCGCTACCCGGCCAACACCCGCGTGTTCGGCAAGGTCAGCAACGTCACCGATTACGGCGCGTTCGTCGAGATCGAGCCGGGCGTCGAAGGCCTGGTCCACGTGTCCGAAATGGATTGGACCAACAAGAACGTCAACCCGTCCAAGATCGTGCAGGTCGGCGATGAAGTTCAGGTCATGGTGCTCGACGTCGATGAAGAGCGTCGTCGTATCTCGCTGGGCATGAAGCAGGTCACCTCGAACCCGTGGGAGACCTTCGCGGCCATCCACAAGAAGGGCGACAAGGTCGAAGGCCAGATCAAGTCGATCACCGACTTCGGCATCTTCATCGGCCTGGACGGCGGCATCGACGGCCTGGTGCACCTGTCGGACATCAGCTGGAACACCACCGGCGAAGACATCGTGCGCAACTTCAAGAAGGGCGACACGCTGGAAGCCGTGGTGCTGGCCGTGGATCCGGAGCGCGAGCGCATCTCGCTCGGCGTCAAGCAGCTCGAGCAGGACCCGATGGGTCAGTACGTCGCTTCCAACGCCAAGGGCTCGATCGTCAAGGGCGTGGTCAAGGAAGTCGACGCCAAGGGCGCTACGGTCGAGCTGGCCGACGGCATCGAAGGCTACGTCGCTGCGCGCGACATCGCCAAGGAGCGCGTCGAGGACGCTTCGCAGTACCTGAAGGTCGGCCAGGAAGTCGAGGCCAAGATCATCGGTACCGACCGCAAGGGTCGCAGCATGCAGCTGTCGATCAAGGCCAAGGACGAAGCCGAGCAGCAAGAGGCGCTGGCGGACTACAACCGTCAGTCCGATGCCGCCACCGGCACCACCAGCCTCGGCGCGTTGCTGCGCGAGCGTCTGGGCGGCAAGTCCGAGTAATCGGTCAAGGCTCCAACGCGTTACGGCCCGGATTCGTCCGGGCCGGCACTACCCGCGTCGCGGTCCGGCCCAGCGCCGGCCGCGATGCGATACCGGGGCGTTCCGGCCAGTGGCCGGACGCCTTCGGTCTGCGGCAGGGGATCGCGGCGTTTGCGCGATGTCGCAGTCTTCTCAACGACCTTCATAAGGCCAGGCAACACTCCGCATGACCAAGTCCGAACTCATCGAGATCCTTTCGCAGCGTCAGGCCCATCTCAAGGGCGACGATGTGGATCTGGCGGTGAAGGCCTTGCTGGAAATGATGGGCGGTGCCCTGTCTGCCGGCGAGCGGATCGAGATTCGCGGTTTCGGCAGCTTCTCGCTGCACTACCGTCCGCCGCGCCTGGGCCGCAATCCCAAGACCGGCGAATCGGTCGCGCTGCCCGGCAAGCACGTGCCGCACTTTAAGCCCGGCAAGGAACTGCGCGAACGCGTCAGCGGCGTCACGCCGTTGGATGAGGAAGGCTGAGCGCCGGAACGCGAGTCCATAGCCGCGGGCGAAAGCCGCCGGCCCATGGTTCGCCCCGTCCGACCGCCTGCCGTCCGATAGCCTGCCGTCCAATAGCGTGTTGCGGCCGGCATGGCCCGATGCGGCGCCATCCGCGCTCGCTCCTTCGAGTTGCCCAAGGATTTCCGCGACCGTCGCGGTTCCAACCCGCGCACCTATACGCGGCGTCCATCCGCGTCCGTTAAGCTAGGCGCGACACGCACGAGATCGTGCACGACTGATCGGAATCCCACATGCGCGTGATCCGTCTTCTCATTGCCCTGGTCTGTCTGGCCGCGGGCGCGATTCTGGGCGCCCTCAACCGGCAACTGGTCAGCATCGACCTGGGCATCGGTTTCGTTCCGGCGACCTCGCTGGGGATCGCTCTGATCGTGGCCTTGCTGATCGGCGCGCTGATCGGCGGCCTGGCGATCAGCGCCAGCGTGGTGCTGCCCTTGCGCCGCCGTCTGGCCCGCGCCGAGCGCGCCGAACGCAGTAGCGCGGCCCCGCCGCCGACGCTGACCGGACCCGAGGTCTGAGCATGGAATTCATCAGCCAGTGGTTCTGGTTCTTCCTGTTGTTGCCGGTCGCCGCGGTCAGCGGCTGGGTGATCGGCCGTCGCGGCGGCGAGCGCCATAGCGACAATCAGGTCAGCCGCCTGTCCACCACCTATTTCCGCGGCTTGAACTATCTGCTCAACGAGCAGCCCGACAAGGCGATCGAGCTGTTCCTGCATATCGCCGAGCTGGACAAGGACACCTTCGAAACCCAGGTCGCGCTGGGCCATCTGTTCCGCCGCCGCGGCGAGGTGGATCGGGCGATCCGCCTGCATCAGGCGCTGGTGCAGCGTCCCGGCCTGAGCGATCAACAGAAAGTCCAGGCGTTGTTGGCGCTGGGCGAGGACTACATGCGCTCGGGCCTGCTCGATCGCGCCGAAACCGTGTTCAGCGATCTGGTCGCGCTCGACAACGCGCCGCTGGCGCTGCGTCATCTGATCGGCATCTACCAGTCCGAGCGCGATTGGGACAAGGCGATCGAGAACGCGCAGCGCTTCGAAGCCGCCACCGGCGAGCCGATGGGCAAGCTGATCGCCCAGTTCGAATGCGAACTCGCCGACCGCCATCGCGCCGCCGGCGACAGCGAGGCCGCGCGTGCGGCGGTCAAGCGCGCGTACGAGGCCGATACCAACTCGGTACGCGCGGGCATGCTCGAAGGCCGGATCGAAGTGGAGGCGGGCAACGACCCCGCGGCGATCCGCGCGTTCGAACGCGTCGCCCGCGCCGACCCGGACTATCTGCCCGAAGTGCTGCCGGCGTTGCTGAGCTGCTATGAGCGCAACGGCGACGCCACCGGCGCGCGCGCGTTCCTGGCCGAGATGTGCGAGCACTACCGCGGCATCGCCCCGGTGTTGGCCCTGACCCGGATGGTCGAAGCCGAAGACGGCGTGCCGGCCGCGCGCGCCTATCTGGCGCGCCAGCTCAAGGACCGCCCGTCGGTGCGCGGCGAGGCGGCTTTGATCGACCTGACCCTGGCCGAGAACGCCGATCCCCTGGCGACCCTGCACGACCTCAAGCACATCACCGATCAACTGCTGGTGCGCAATCCCAGCTACCGCTGCAACCGCTGCGGCTTCGGCGCGCGCAGCCACCATTGGCAATGCCCGAGCTGCAAGGAGTGGGGGTCGATCAAGCCGCTGCTCAACTACGCGGTGGTTTGAGCATGTGGGAGTGGATCGCGATCTATGCGGCGCTGGGCGCGGCGGGCACCTGGCTGGCGCGCGCCTACGCGTTGCGCAGCAAGATGATCGACCAGCCCGGCGAGCGCCGCAGCCACAGCGTGGCCACGCCGCGCGGCGGCGGCATCGCCATCGTCGCCGCGGTCTTGGTCGCCACCGTGGCGCTGGGGCTGCGGTTTCCGCAGCAGGCGTTTCTGGCCCTGGCGTTCGGGCTGGGGTTGCTGCTGATCGCGGCGATCGGCTGGATCGACGACCACCGGCCGCTGTCGGCATTGCTGCGCCTGGTCGTGCACATCCTCGCCGCGGCGATCCTGGCCGGGGCGATCTGGTCTTCGCGCGGCGACCCGTGGCTGGCCTTGGCGACCTTTGTGCTCGCGGTCGGGCTGACCAACGTCTGGAACTTCATGGACGGGATCAACGGCATGGCCGCTTCCCAGGCCGCCTTGGTCGCGCTGGGGCTGGCCTGGTTCGGCGGCCCGGTCTGGGGCTGGCTGGCGCTGGCCTTGATGGCGGCTTGCCTGGGCTTTTTGCCGTTCAATTTCCCGCGCGCGCGGATCTTCATGGGCGATGTGGGCAGCGGCGCGATCGGCTACGCCATCGCCGGCTTGAGCGCTTTGGTCGCCGGCGGCATGGGCGTCAACGCCTGGTTGCTGCTGATCCCGCTGGCCGCATTCATGGTCGATTCCAGCCTGACCCTGCTGCGGCGTATGCGGCGTGGCGAACGCTGGTGGACCCCGCACACCCAGCATGCCTATCAGGTGTGGTCCCGGCGCATCGGTCATGCGCGAGTCACTTTTGCCTATACCGTTTTCACGGCCCTGGCATTAGCCTCCTTGCACCTTGTGACCGAAGTCCGAATGGGTTTCATGCTGTGTATGGGGGCCGGATGGTATATATCCGGCGCTTTTTTTTGGTGGCTGATCCAACGGACCCAAGCGCCCGCCGAGGTTTCGGGCGCCGTTGACGGCTAGACGTACGAATCCACAGTGCTGGCAGACGAGGCAGGAATGAGCTCATTGCGTGATCGACTCAAGAGCGGACTGCCTCGCCTGGCGGTCGTCGCGCACGATCTCGCGATGGTCTGGCTGGTTTGGCAAGCCCTGCACAAGCTGCGTTTCGGCGTAGTCGCCACGCCGCCGGTGCTGCCGCTGTGGTCGACCGAAATCGCCCTGGTCCTGGTCGCGCAAGGTCTGGTGTTCTGGCAGGTCGGTCTGTACCGCGGCCTGTGGCGCTTCGCCGGCGTCCCGGATCTTTGGAACATCTTCAAAGCCTGCATGCTGGGTTTGTTCGCCATCGTGCTCGGCCTGTTCCTGTACAACCGCCTCGACCTGGTGCCGCGCACCGTGCTGGTGCTGTACCCGCTGGTGCTGATGGGCATGCTGGGCGCGCCGCGGCTGCTGTACCGGGCCTGGAAGGACAGCCGCATCGACAACGCCAACGCGGTCTCGGTGCGGATCCTGATTCTCGGCGCCGGCCGCGCCGGCGAGGCGCTGGTGCGCGATCTGCGCCGCTTCGGCACCTATCACCCGATCGGTTTCCTCGACGACGCCGCGCGCCTGCGCGGCAGCAAGGTGCAGGGCGTTCCGGTCCTGGGCCGGGTCGAGGACGTGGCCGAAATCGCCCGTGAAACCGCGGCCAAGCTGCTGGTGATCGCGATGCCCTCGGCCGACGCCAGCGCGATGCAGCGCGTGGTCATGGCCTGCGAGCGCACCGGGGTGACCTTCCGCATGGTGCCGCGCCTGCAGGACGTGCTGGAAGGCCGTTCGCTGCCGGGCGAGCTCAAGGAAGTGGCGATCGAAGACTTGCTCGGCCGCAAGCCGATCCTGCCCGACTGGAAGGCGATTCGCGGCTGGCTCGGTTCGCGCTCGGTATTGGTCACCGGCGCCGGCGGCTCGATCGGTTCCGAACTGTGCCGCCAGTGCGCCCGCCACGGCGCCGGCCGGATCGCGTTGATCGAAATCGACGAGCTCGCCCTGGTCACCACCGAGACCGCGCTGCGCCGCGACTTCCCCGACGTCGAGTTCATCCCGATCCTCGGCGACTGCGGCGACAAGGCGGTGATCGAGTACGCGCTGAAGGTCGCCGAGCCCGACGCGGCTTTCCATGCCGCCGCCTATAAACAAGTGCCGCTGCTGGAAGCGCAATTGCGTGAAGCGGTGCGCAACAACGTGCTGGCCACCGAGACCGTCGCGCGGGCCTGCCGCGCCGCGGGCGTGGGCACGTTCGTGCTGATCTCCACCGACAAGGCGGTCGATCCGGTCAATGTGCTGGGCGCGACCAAGCGTCTGGCCGAGATGACCTGCCAGTCGCTGGCCGACCAGCGCAAGACCCGCTTCGTCACCGTGCGTTTCGGCAACGTGCTCGATTCGGCCGGCAGCGTGGTGCCGCTGTTCCGCGAGCAGATCCGCAACGGCGGGCCGATCACCGTGACCGACCCGGAAGTCACCCGCTTCTTCATGACCATTCCGGAGGCTTGCCAGTTGATCCTGCAAGCCTCGGCCATCGGCACCCACGAGGCGATCTACACCCTCGACATGGGCGAACCGGTGCCGATCCGGCTGTTGGCCGAACAGATGATCCGCCTGGCCGGCAAGCAACCCGGCCGCGACGTGGCGATCGTCTACACCGGCCTGCGTCCGGGCGAGAAGCTGCACGAAACCCTGTTCCATGCCGACGAGCGCTATCGCCCGACGGTGCACCCCAAGATTCTGCAGGCCGAACCGCGCGACGTGTCCAGCAGCGCCCTGGAGCATTCGCTGGCGCAATTGCGCGAAGCCTCGGTGCGCTACGACCGCGATGCGCTCGGCGCCTTGCTGCGCATCGCGGTTCCGGAGTTCCAACCGGTTGGTGAACACCCCGACTACAAGGAATCGGCTACCGTGGTCGCGTTCCCCGCTCGTAATGCCAGGAAGATTTGATGGCTGCTCGTATTCGCAAGGCCGTTTTCCCCGTCGCAGGCCTCGGCACCCGGTTCCTTCCCGCGACCAAGACCGTGCCCAAGGAAATGCTGCCGATCATCGATCGGCCGCTGATCCAGTACGCGGTCGATGAAGCCATCGAAGCCGGTTGCGACACGCTGATCTTCATCACCAACCGCTACAAGCACGCGGTCGCCGATTATTTCGACAAAGCCTACGAGCTCGAACACAAACTCGAACGCTCCGGCAAGACCGAACAGCTCGAACTGATCCGTAACGTGTTGCCCGCGGGCGTGCGCGCCGTGTTCGTGACCCAGGCCGAAGCGCTGGGCCTGGGCCATGCGGTGCTGTGCGCCAAGGACGTCGTCGGCAACGAGCCGTTCGCGGTGTTGCTGCCCGACGACGTGATCTGGAACCGCGGCCCCGGCGCGCTCAAGCAGATGGCCGACGCGGCGCAGGCCAGCGGCGCCAGCGTGATCGCGGTGCAGGACGTGCCCAAGGAACAGACCGGCAGCTACGGCATCGTGGCGACCGAAAACTTCGATGCGCGTCAGGGCCGGATCAAGGCCATCGTCGAGAAACCCAAGCCCGAGATCGCGCCGAGCAATCTGGCCGTGGTCGGCCGCTACGTGCTCAATCCGAGCATTTTCGGCCTGCTGGAAACCACCACGCCCGGCGCCGGCGGCGAGATCCAGCTGACCGATGCCATCGCCACCTTGCTGCAACGCGAGACCGTCAACGCCTACCGCTTCCAGGGCACGCGTTTCGACTGCGGCACCCACATCGGCTTGATCGAAGCGACCATCCGTTACGCGCTCGATCACGAAAAGCTCAGCGATTCGGCGCGGCAGCTGATGCAGAACGCATTGAGCGAGCTGGGCGTGGAAGATCTGGCTTGACGGGCGATCGCCCGCTCAGGCCGCTCAGCTGAGCCAGACCCAGGCCAGCAACGCCGTCAGCGCAAAGCCCGCGGCGGCGTAGCAGGCCCAGCGGCCGAGGCGTTCGGTCCGCCGCGACCAATCCAGCGCGGCGCGTTCGCGCAATACCCGCACGTCGCGATAGGTTTTCCACGCGCGCGGCGGAAACCGTTGCTCCCGGCGCGCGGCACCGCCCAGACGCAGCAGGCTGCGGCCCCAAAGCAGCAACGGCGCCACCGGCGCAGACGACAGCCCGACCAGCGCCCAACGCAGCCAGCGCCGCGCCTGCACCGGGTCGCCGGCGCTGGCCTGGGCTTGCACGATTTGCAGCCACTCATGCAATTGCCACAGCCCGACCGCGCTCAGGCACAGCAGCGCCGACAACAGCCCAAGGCTGCGTCTGCGGTAGGCTAGGTCGGCGCGGTGGATTTCCATCGTCTGCGATCTCGGCAAGCACGCGGCGGTCCGCGTTGTATCCCGCGCCGCCGGCTGGCCGCCATCAAACCGTTCCGATCCGCCCATGTCCATACCCGCCGAAAACTATTACCGCGCCAGCCTCGAGCAAGACCGCCGATGGCCGGCGTTGGAGCGCGCGGCGCAGACCCGGGTGTGCGTGATCGGCGGCGGATTCGCCGGGCTCAATACCGCCCTGGGCCTGGCCGAGCGCGGCGTCGACGCGGTCACCCTGATCGAGGCGCAACGCATCGGCCACGGCGCGTCCGGACGCAACGGCGGTTTCGTATTCGGCGGGTTTTCGCGCGGCGAGGACGCGCTGCTGCGCGAACTCGGGCCGCAACGCGCGCGCGCCTTGTACGCGGGCACGCTGGATGCGGTCGAACTGATCCGTTCGCGCATCCACCGCCATGCCATCGCCTGCGATGCGACCGAAGCCGGTGTGATCTGGGCCAACTGGTTCGGCGACCCGGAGGTATTGCGTTCGCGCCAGCGCCTGCTGGCCGAACATTACG
Source organism: Pseudomonas sp. CGJS7 (assembly GCF_036961695.1). Lineage (NCBI taxonomy): Bacteria > Pseudomonadati > Pseudomonadota > Gammaproteobacteria > Pseudomonadales > Pseudomonadaceae > Pseudomonas > Pseudomonas sp. CGJS7. The sequence goes on from NZ_JBAMDI010000014.1 coordinate 31,186, forward strand.
ACACCCATTGGCAATGGTGGCCGCGCGAGCGGCTGCGCGAACGCGTGCGCAGCCAGCGTTACTTCGACGCTTTGTTCGAACCGCAGGCGTTCCATTTCCACCCGCTCAAGTACGCCCAGGGTCTGGCCGGCCTGGCGCAGGAGCGCGGCGTGCGCGTGCACGAGAGCACGCCCGCGATCGCGCTGGAACGCGCGGGTGCGGGTTGGCGGGTGCGCACACCGCACGGCGACATCCAGGCCGAGCAAGTGGTACTGGCATGCGGCGGCTACCTGGCCGGGCTGCGCCGCGAGGTCGACGCGGCGGTGATGCCGATCGCGACCTACGTCATGGTCACCGAGCCGCTGGGCGCGCGTCTGGACGAAGCGTTGCGCACGCGCGCGGCGGTTTACGACAGCCGTTTCGCCTTCGACTACTACCGCCCGCTGCCCGACACGCGGCTGCTGTGGGGCGGGCGCATCTCGGTGCGCGACCGTTCGCCGGCGCAGGTGCAGCGCGTGTTGTATCGCGACCTGCTCAAGGTCTTCCCGCAATTGGCCGGCGCGCGCGTGGACTACGCCTGGTCCGGGCTGATGAGTTATGCGCGGCACCAGATGCCGCAGATCGGACAGGTCGATCAGGGCCTGTGGCTGGCCCAGGCCTTCGGCGGTCACGGCGTGGCGCCGACCACCTTCGCCGGCGAAGTCCTGGCCGCGGCGATCGCGCAAGGCGACCTGCGCTGGCGCGAGTTGTCCGATTACGGGCTGGTTTCGGCGATGAAGCCGGCCGGTCTGCTGGCCGCCCAGTTGAGCTACAGCTGGGCGCAGTTCAAGGATTGGTGGAAGGACACGACAGAGGGATCCCGAACATGAGTCAAGAACCAACCGGCGCGGATGCCGCGGCGCCGCAGCACGCGCCGATCGCCTGGAGCGATTTCGAAAAAGTCGTGCTGTGCGCGGGCACGGTGGTGCAGGTGGAGGAATTTCCGCAGGCGCGCAAACCGGCGTGGAAACTGTGGGTGGATTTCGGCCCTTACGGCACCCGCAAGACCAGCGCGCAGATCCGTCATTTGTACTCGGCCGAGGAATTGCTCGGCCGACAGATCGTCGGCGTGATCAATTTTCCGCCCAAGCAGATCGGGCCGTTCGTCTCGGAGTTCTTGCTGACCGGGTTTCCGACCGAAGAGGGCGTGGTGGTCACCGCGATCGAGCGGGCAGTACCCAACGGCACCCGCCTGGCCTGAATCGGCGCGGCCACGGCTGCGCCTTGGCGGCACCGTCGAATGCCCCTTGTAGGAGCGGCGCAAGCCGCGACCGCGAAAACACGGCCGCCGCGACCCCATCCGCAAGCACCGGAAAACACCGCTTCATTAAGTAAATTTAATCCCCAAAACACGCTTTTATGCTGGATCGATTGCTAGCATCCCGCTGCGATCCTTGTTCCGGTCGCGTCCCAGGGAGATGTCCGCCATGCGCCGTAAGCTCGCCGTTTCGCTCGCCGCCGTCCTGTTGTCTCTGAGCCTGGGCGCGATCGCCGCGCCTCAACCCGCGCCCGCCACCCAGCCGACCACCGGCAAGACCGCACCCGCCGCCGCACCCGCCACCAAGGCCAGCGTTGCGCCGGCCAAGGCCGCTCCGGCCAAGGCCGCGACCGAGCGCTGCCGCGACGACAAGGGCAAATTCATCGCCTGCGCCAAGAAAGCCGAGACCAAGCGCTGCCGCGACGACAAGGGCAAGTTCACCGCCTGCCCGAAATAAGTTCGCAAGTTTCGTCGCGGCGCGTTCCGTTCCATTCGCCAAACCCCGCGGACGCGCGAGCGCCGCGAGGTCGACGACCCGCTCCGGCGGACGTTCATCGTCCGCCGGAGTTTTTTGTTCGCGCACACGCAAAGCGAATTCAGCCAGATCGTCGCTGCGTTCACCCAGCTCCGCGTAGCATGGCCGCGACGAAATCGGAGCGGTTGCATGCGCAGTTATGCTTGGAGCGCCGTTATGGCGGCGATGTTGGCTTGCGCCTGGGCTCCGGCGCGCGCGGCCGATCTGATCGAGTTCTGGAATCAGCCGCGTCACGGCGGCAACAGCTTCAACCGCATCCCGCCCGATCGCGCGTACTACGACGCGCTGCACGGCTACGGCGCGAGTTGGGTGAGGTTGTCGTATGAAAAATGGACGCCCGCGCGGCGCGACTTCCTGATCGGCGATGCCGACCAATACCAGGGCCTGGAAGCCAAGGATCTGGCGCAGCTGAAGGCCAGCCTCGATCAAGCCCAGGCCGCCGGCCTGAAAGTGGTGATCGCGCCGCTGAGCCTGCCCGGCGCGCGCTGGAAGCAGAAGAACGACGGCCGCTTCGACGACCGCCTGTGGCAGGACAAGGACTACTGGAAACAAGCCGCGGCGTTCTGGCGCGATCTGGCCCGCGAACTCAAGGACCATCCGGCGGTGGCGGCCTACAACCTGGTCAACGAACCCGCGCCCGAGTTCAAGACCGCGCTCAGCGAACACGCCGACGCCAAGGCGATGCTCGACTGGTACCAAGGCGCGCGCGGCAGCGCCCGCGATCTGCCGCTGTTCTATGCGCAACTGATCAGCGCGGTGCGCGAGGTCGATGCGAAGACGCCGATCATGCTCGACAGCGGCTGGTACGGCGCCGCCGATGCCTTCGTCTACTGGCCCAAGCCGATGGACGATGCGCGCGTGCTCTACAGCTTCCACATGTACGAGCCTTACGCCGCCACCAGTGCGCCCAACATCAAGCGGGCCAAGCCGTACCCGTACCCGGGCAAGGTGCCGTTCGGCGCAGGCGAGCAGGTCTGGGACGGCAAGCGCGTGGCCGAGTACCTGCAACTGCCGCTGCAATGGGCGAAGACGCATGGGGTTCCGCGCGAGCGCATGGTCGCCGGCGAGTTCGGCTGCATGCGGCTGTTGCCCGGCTGCAAGGCCTACTTGAACGACGTGCTGAGCGTGCTCGACAAGCACCAACTGCACTGGGCCTTCTACAGCTTCCGCGAGGACAACTGGGACGGCATGGATTACGAACTGGGTTCGGCCAAGGTGCCGTGGGCGTACTGGCAGGCGATCGACGAAAACAAGCCCGACCCGGTCAAGCGCAAGCCGACCCCGGAATTCGAGCCGATCCTGCGGCGTTTGCGATCGCCGGAAAAATAACCGGCTGGGCTAGAGCAGGCCCGGCAACAGCCACCAACTGCGCTTCTTGTACGCCGCCCATTCCGGATAACGCGACATGCTCGCTTCCTTCAGCAGCATGTTCACTGCGAACACGCCCAGCCACACCCACGCCAGCACCAGCGCCGGCAGCCAATGCCAGACCATCAGCGCGAAGCTGCCGTAGATCATGATCTCGCCCAGATAATTGGGATGCCGCACGTAGCGGAACATGCCGTCGACGATCAGGCCGCGGCGCACGCGCAGGGTGAAGTACTTCTGCGCGTCGGCGGCGATCATGATCGCGCAGCCGAGGATGCACAGGCTGATGCACAGGCAGAACCAGACCGGCGCGGGCAGGGGATAGTCCGGCGGCGCGGGCGCGGCGATCAGCAGCCAGCCGAACAGCCAGTACCAGCCCAGCACGGTGGCGAAGGCGTTGATGCCGCCGCCGATGGTGACTTTGACTTGCCAGCTCGGATCGGGAAACGTCAGGTCCTTGAGGATCCACACCAGCCCATAACTGCCGTGCATCGCCAGATAGATCCAGGCCGCGGTGGAGTAGTTCTGGTACCAAGCGATCAACGCGCCTAGAAAAATGAAGGTGCCGGCCTTCTGGAAGTTGATCACCCAGGCCAGTTTCCACGGCCGCGGGCCGCCGAGAAAATCCTGCGACAGGTAGGTGGTGAGACGGCGCATCGCCAGGGCCCAGCGCGGAGCGGCGAGGGGCGAGACGGGTTCGCTCATGGGCAAGGCTCCGGATGCGGGCAGGGTCGAGGATGCGGGCCATCCCATCATGCCGGCCGCGCCGGGCACAGGGCGCGAGCGGCCAGAGGCGAGGCGAAAAGCGGCCACAAAAAAGCCCCGGGTCGCCCCGGGGCTTTTCGACGACCGATGCGGCTGCGCTTACAGCGACTCGAACACGCCCGCCGCGCCCATGCCGGTGCCGATGCACATGGTCACCAGGCCGTACTTCTGCTGACGGCGCTTGAGACCGTGGACGATGGTGGCGGTGCGGATCGCACCGGTCGCACCGAGCGGATGGCCGAGCGCGATCGCGCCGCCGAGCGGATTGACCTTGGACGGGTCCAGGCCGCTGTCGCGGATCACCGCCAGCGCCTGCGCGGCGAAGGCTTCGTTGAGCTCGATCCAGTCGATCTGGTCCTTGGTCAGGCCGGCTTGCTTGAGCGCCTTGGGAATCGCCGCGATCGGGCCGATGCCCATCACTTCCGGACGCACGCCGGCGACCGAGAAGCTGACGAAACGCGCGAGCGGGGTCAGGCCGTAATCCTTGACCGCCTGCCCGGAGGCCAGCAGCACCGCGGCGGCGCCGTCGCTCATCTGCGAGCTGGTGCCGGCGGTGACGGTGCCGCCGAACTGGCCGTTGCGGAACACCGGCTTGAGCTTGGCCAGCGCTTCCAGCGAGGCGTCCTGGCGCGGGCCTTCGTCGTGTTCGACCAACAGCTTGCGCAGCTTGATCGCATTGCCCGACAGGTCGGGCTGGTGCGAGATCACTTCATACGGGCTGATTTCGCTGGCGAACTCGCCGGCGGCCTGGGCGGCGATGGCCTTCTGGTGCGAAGCCAGCGCGAACGCGTCCTGGTCCTCGCGCGAGATCTTCCATTCCTCGGCGACCTTCTCGGCGGTGATGCCCATGCCGTAGGCGATGGCGACGTGGTCGTCGTTGAACACCGACGGCGACAGCGCGACCTTGTTGCCCATCATCGGCACCATCGACATCGACTCGGTGCCGCCGGCCAGCATCAGGTCGGAGTTGCCCAGGCGGATTTCGTTGGCCGCCAGCGCCACGGCCTGCAGGCCGGAGGAGCAGAAGCGGTTGATGGTCTGCGCGGCGATGGTGTTGGGCAGGCCGGCCAGCAGCACGCCGATGCGCGCCACGTTCATGCCTTGCTCGCCTTCGGGCATGGCGCAGCCGATGATCGCGTCGTCGATGCGGTTGACGTCGATGCCCGGCGCTTGCGCGATCACCGACTTGAGCACATGCGCGAGCATGTCGTCGGGACGGGTATTGCGGAACACGCCGCGCGGCGCCTTGCCGACCGGGGTGCGGGTGGCGGCGACGATGTAGGCTTCTTGAACTTGCTTGGTCATGTCTATGATTCCTGTAGTCGTCGTCGCTTAGTTGCGCAGCGGCTTGCCGGTCTTGAGCATGTGCGCGATGCGCTCCTGGGTCTTGGGCATCTGCGCCAAGGCCACGAAGTGCTCGCGCTCGAGCTTGAGCAGCCATTGCTCGTCGACCAGCGCGCCGCGGTCGACTTCGCCGCCGCAGATCACGGTGGCGATGCGGGTCGCGATTTCGTAGTCGTGCTTTGATATGAAACGGCCTTCCAGCATGTTCACCAGCAGCATCTTGAAGGTGGCGATGCCGACATCGCCGGCGACCTGGATGCGGCGGGCGGGCAGCGGCGGGCGATAGCCGCTTTCGGCCAGCGCTCGCGCTTGCGCCTTGGCCACGTGCAGCAGTTCGAAGGCGTTGAACACGACCCGGTCGCCTTCGCGCGCCAGCTTGAGCTCGCGCGCTTCGAAGGCCGAGGTCGAGACCTTGCCCATCGCCACGCTCTCGAACGCGGTCTTGAGTTCGGCGAACACGTCGCCGCCCGGACCGGCCGCGTCGGAGGCGCGCACCGCCAGTTCCTTCAGACCGCCGCCGGCCGGCAGCAGGCCGACGCCGGCCTCGACCAGACCGATGTAGCTTTCCAGCGCGAACACGCTGCGCGCCGAGTGCATCTGGAATTCGCAACCGCCGCCGAGCGCCAGCCCGCGCACCGCCGCGACCACCGGCACCAGCGAGTACTTGATCCGCTGGCTGGTGGCCTGGAAGTTGGCGACCATCGCCTCGAAGCCCTTCAGATCGCCGGCCTGCAGCAGGCCCAGCGCGCCGGACAGATCGGCGCCGGCCGAGAACGGTTCCTTCGGCTGCCAGATCACCACGCCCTTGAACTTCTTCTCGGCGATGGCGATGGCTTCCTGAATCCCGTTGAGCACGTGGTCGTTGACCGTGTGCATCTTGGTCTTGAAGCTGAGCACCGCGATGTCGTCGCCGTCGTCGGCCCACAAGCGCACGCCGTCGTTTTCGAAGACGGTCTGGCCCTGCGAGAACTTCTCGCCGAGCAGCGCGTCGGGGAAGCGCTGACGCGCGTACACCGGGTTGGACGAACGCGGCACCTGCGCGCCGCGGCCAGGGCTGTAGCTGCCCTTGCCGTCGTGCACGCCGTCGCGGCCGTCGAACACCCAGTTCGGCAGCGCCGCGCTGGCCATGGCCTTGCCGGCGACGATGTCTTCGGCGATCCACTCGGCGACCTGCTTCCAGCCCGCGGCCTGCCAGGTTTCGAACGGGCCCAGCGACCAGCCGTAGCCCCAGCGCATGGCGAAATCGACATCGCGCGCGGTGTCGGCGATGGATTCCAGATGGAAGGCGCTGTAGTGGAAGGTGTCGCGGAACGCGGCCCACAGGAACTGCGCCTGCGGATGCTGGCTGGCGCGCAGCGCGGCGAACTTCTTGGCCGGGTCTTTTTCCTTGAGCATCGCGGCGACGTCGGCATCGAGCTCGCCGGCGGAGACGCGGTAGTCCTGCGCCTTCAGATCAAGGACCAGAATGTCCTTGCCCTTCTTGGTGTAGAAGCCCGCGCCGGCCTTCTGGCCCAGCGCGCCTTTCTCGACCAGCGCGCTCAGCCACTTCGGCGCCTTGAAGTACTGGTGCCACGGGTCGTCGGGCAGGGTGTCGGCCATGGTCTTGATGACATGGGCCATGGTGTCCAGACCGACCACGTCGGCGGTGCGGTAGGTCGCCGACTTCGGCCGGCCGATGGCCGGGCCGGTCAGCGCGTCGACGGTGTCGAAGCCCAGACCGAATTGTTCGGTGTGGTGCATCGCCGCCAGCATCGAGAACACGCCGATGCGGTTGCCGATGAAGTTCGGGGTGTCCTTGGCGATCACCACGCCCTTGCCCAGGGTGGTGGTGAGGAAGGTTTCCAGGCCTTCCAGCACCGCCGCGTCGGTGGTCTTGGCCGGGATCAGTTCGGCCAGGTGCATGTAGCGCGGCGGGTTGAAGAAATGCACGCCGAGGAAGCGGTGGCGCAGTTGCTCGGGCAGCACTTCGGCGAGCTTGTTGATGCCCAGGCCCGAGGTGTTGGAAGCCAGCACGGCGTGATCGGGCACGTGCGCGGCGATCTTCTTGTACAGGTCCTGCTTCCAGTCCATGCGTTCGGCGATCGCTTCGATCACCAGATCGCAGCCGGCCAGCAGTTCCAGGCCGGTGTCGTAGTTGGCGGCGGTCAGGCGCTCGGCCAGGGCCTTGCTGGCCAGCGGCGCCGGGCTGAGCTTGGCCAGGTTGGCGATGGCCTTGTTGACGATGCCGTTGGGATCGCCGTCTTTGGCGGCCAGATCGAACAGGACCGTGTCGACGCCGGCGTTGGTGAGGTGCGCGGCGATCTGGGCGCCCATGACGCCGGCCCCGAGGACCGCGGCGCGACGGACTAGCAATTGGTTGGACATCGTCAACAACTCCTTGAAGGAATTCGGGAATCTTGGAACGTGGCGAGGGGAGGTCGCGCTCGTGCGAGCGGGCGGGTGGTAACCACCGGTGCACTGGGCACGCCGGCGGCGCCGGTCCCCGCCGGGACCGGGCCTGCGCCGCTCAGCTCTTGAAGCCGGCGGCGGCGAAACGGATCAGTTCGCGGGCGGCGCGTTCACGATGCGCCGCTTCGGTGACACCGGCGGGACGCTTGATCAGGCCGAAATCGGCCATGGCGTAGGTCAGCGACCCGGCCAGGAAGTCCAGGCGCCAATACAGTTCTTCCTTGGTCAGTCCCGGCACCGCGACGGCGATGGCCTTGGCGAATTCGCGCAGGACGTGGCCGTAGTGGTCGGACAGGAACTTGCGCAGGCTGTCGTTCTTTTCGGCGTAGGCGCGGGCGATCACCCGCACGAACGCGCCGCCGCCGTTGCGGTCCTGGGCCAGGGCCAGGGCCGGCTGGACGAACGCGGCCAGGATCGGTTCCAGCTCGCCCGGATGCTGAGCGGTGGCGGCCTTGAGCGCGCTCATGCGCTGCTCGGTCATCTCGTCCATGCGCCGGCGGAACACCTCGTTGACCAGGTTTTCCTTGCTGCCGAAGTGGTAGTTGACCGCGGCGATGTTGACGTCGGCGCGGCTGGTGACCTGGCGCAGCGAGGTGCCGGTGAAGCCGAACTGGGCGAACAGCTCTTCGGCGGCGCCGAGGATCCGGTCCTTGGTCGAGAAGTGTGCGGTGGTGGACATGCGGACGGGCGGACTCCGGTAGCGGGGGATGGCCTGCGCGGGCGGGGCGGCCCGGCGCGGGTCGTGAACGCTGGTCTTAAAGCGACGGCATGAATCAAACGCTTGTTTGATGCTAGTCCCGGAGGCGAGGGCGCGTCAATCCGACCGGCCTGACCGGATCGGTCGGTTGGTGTGCCGGGGCGACGCAGGCGATGTGAGATCTGTCGCAGTTCGTGCGGGTGAGGGTGTGCCGGCGATCGTCGGGTCGGTTCGGCGCAGCCGCCCCGGGCTTGCCCAAACCGGTGTGCCGTCGCATCCAGGGTGTGGCGGCGAGCCCGTGGTTACATGTAGAATTACGGGAGCCATATCGGCTAAACCCGCGTCCCGTCGCGGGTTTTCTGTTATTCTCAGGGCCGACCGCAAGCGGCCCGCCTACCCGGAGACTTTCCATGGCGCTGGAGCGCACCCTGTCCATCATCAAGCCCGACGCCGTCGCCAAGAACGTCATCGGCGAGATCTACACCCGTTTCGAAAAGGCCGGCCTGAAGGTCGTCGCTTCCAAGATGAAGCACCTGTCGAAGCAGGAAGCCGAAGGTTTCTACGCCGTGCACCGCGAGCGTCCGTTCTTCGCCGCCCTGGTCGAATTCATGATCAGCGGTCCGGTGGTGATCCAGGCGCTGCAGGGCGAGAACGCCGTGCTCAAACACCGCGATCTGATGGGCGCCACCAATCCGAAGGACGCCGCGCCGGGCACCATCCGCGCCGACTTCGCCGACAGCATCGACGCCAACGCCGTGCACGGTTCGGACAGCCTGGAGAACGCCGCGATCGAAATCGCGTACTTCTTCCCGGCCACCGACGTCTACGCGCGCTAAGCCGAACGTTACGAGACCGCAGTGAACGACATCCGCGACAACGCAAACGATCTTCCGCTCGCCGGCGACACGCAGACGACGGACACCGTTGCGCGCGCGCGGATTCCGATCGCCCAGGTCGAGGGCAAGACCACGGCGCCGAGCGATCTCGGCGCCGTGGTTCCCGATAACGGCAAGACCAATCTGTTCGACCTCGACCGCGTCCAACTCGAAGATTTCTTCGAGCAGACGCTCGGCGAGAAGCGCTACCGCGCGCATCAGGTGATGAAGTGGATCCATCACCGTTACGTCACCGATTTCAACGACATGACCGACCTGGGCAAGGTGCTGCGCGCCAAGCTCGAAGCGCATGCGCAAGTGCGCGCGCCGATGGTCGTGTTCGACAAGGCTTCCAGCGACGGCACCCACAAGTGGCTGCTCGGCATGGACACCAAGAACGCCATCGAGGCGGTGTATATCCCGGACAAGGGCCGCGGCACCCTGTGCGTGTCCTCGCAGGTCGGCTGCGCCTTGAACTGCCAGTTCTGCTCCACCGCGACCCAGGGCTTCAACCGCAACCTGTCGACCGCCGAGATCATCGGCCAGGTCTGGGTCGCGGCGCGTCACCTGGGCAACGTCCCGCATCAGCAGCGCAAGCTCACCAACGTGGTGATGATGGGCATGGGCGAGCCGCTGATGAATTTCGACAACGTCGTGCGCGCGATGAGCATCATGCGCGACGACCTGGGTTACGGCCTGGCCAACAAGCGCGTGACCCTGTCGACCGCCGGCATGGTGCCGATGATCGACAAGCTCGGCGAAGTCAGCGACGTGTCGCTGGCGGTGTCGCTGCACGCGCCCAACGATGAGCTGCGCAGCGAACTGGTGCCGCTCAACAAGAAATATCCGATCGAGCAGTTGATGGACGCGTGCGTGCGCTATGCGCTGCGCAAGCGCGGCACCTCGGTCACCTTCGAATACACCCTGATGAAGGGCGTCAACGATCAGCCCGCGCACGCGCGTCAGCTGGTCCGGTTGTTGCGTCAATTCGACAATGCGGTGCAGATGAAGGACGCGGCCAAGGTCAACTTGATTCCGTTCAACCCGTTCCCGGGCACCCGCTTCGAGCGGCCGGACGAGGTGGCGATCCGCGCGTTCCAGAAGCTGCTCAACGACGCCGGCATGATCGCGCCGGTGCGGCGCACCCGCGGCGACGATATCGACGCGGCCTGCGGCCAGCTCAAGGGTCAGGTCATGGACCGCACCCGCCGCCAGGCCGACTTCCGCAAGCAATTGCAGGCCCAGGGCCTGGACGGCGACGGCAACGACAAGGGTGTCGGCCATGCCGCGGCTTGATCCGGCGCAGCAGGGCCTCGCCCGCGGCGTTCGCGCCGTGGCGTTGATGGTGTTGGTGGTGGTAGCCGCCAGCGCCTGCAACCGGCTCAGCTTCATTCGGCCGAAGATGGATCGCAAAGGTTTCGAGCAGACCGGACCGAGCTACGACTTCAGCGACAAGCGCAAGAACGCCGGCGGCGAAAGCGCGGCGATGGGGCGGGTGATGTCGGCGCAACGTTCGTTGCAGGCCGGCGACGTGGCCAAGGCCCGCGACGAGCTCAAGCAAGCGCTCAAGTTCGATCCCAAGTCGGCCGAGGCCTACAGCCTGCTGGCGCTGCTGGCCGAGCGCGACGGCAAGAACGCCGAGGCCGGCGGTTATTACCGCAAGGCCGCCGAACTGGCGCCGACCCGCGGCGCGGCGCTCAACAACTACGGCGTGTGGCTGTGCGCCAACCAGCGCGGCAGCGAGGCGCTGGGCTACTTCGATCGCGCCATGGCCGATCCGGGCTACAGCAGCCCCGCGGTGGCCTTGGCCAACAGCGGCGCCTGCGCCGACAAGATCGGGCAGGGCGAACGCGCCGACCGCGACCTGCGGCTGGCGTTGTCGGCCGACCCGACCAGCACCATGGCGCTGAGCGCGATGGCGCAACGGCAACTGCGTCTGGGCAACGCGTTCGAGGCACGGGCCTTTTCTGAACGGCGCTTAGCCATTGAGCCTATTTCAGCTGAAGCGCTGATGACTGCGTCACAAATCGAGAAAAAACTCGGCGACATGGCTGCCGCCGCGAGATACGTTCAGCGAATGAGGGCGGAGTTCCCTGACGCGCAGGGCTCCGAATCGGGGGATGGCGGTAAGTGATGATGCAGTCGAACGAATTCGCGCCTGAGGTCGGCGGAAGCTGCGGCGCGCGTCTTAAACAGGCCCGCGAGGCGGCGGGGCTGTCCATCGAGGATGTGGCCGCGCGGCTCAAGATGCCGTCGCGCGTCGTCCAGTCGCTGGAAAACGACGACATCGCCAGCATCGGCGCGCCGGTCTTCGTGCGCGGCCAGTTGCGCAGCTATGCGCGCCTGGTCGGGATCGATCTGGAAAGCCAGCTCAGCGGTACGCCGGTCGCTTCGACCGCGCCGTCGGAACTGATCAGCCACACCCACACGCCGCGCTACCGCCGCGTGTTCGAACAAACCACGCGCCGGGCCGTCTATATCGTGATGACCGCGGCCATCGCGGTGCCGATCTGGATCGCCACGCGTCATCCGAGCAGCAACTCCACGGTGCAGTCGCTGGACATGGCCGCGATTCCGGCCGGTTCCGAAGCCGCTTCCACCGGTCCGGGCGCGGGTCCGCAACCCTCGGCCGCGGCGCCGCAGCGCACCCCGCTGATCGCGTCGATGGCGCCGCCGTTGCCGGCGCAGCCGGCCAAGACCCTGACCTTGAAGTTCAGCGGCGACAGCTGGGTGCAGATCGTCGGCAGCGACGGCGCCAAGCTCGAAGAAGGCATCCTCGGCGCAGGCCAGGAGCGCAGCTACAACCCCGGCGACGTCGCCAGCGTGCGTCTGGGCAACACCTCCGCGGTCGAAGTCAGCAACGCCGGCCAATCGGTCGATCTGGCGCCGTTCAGCCGCGCGAACGTCGCGCGCTTTACGCTATCCTCTGACGGTTCCCTCGCGCCGGTCTCCGACTGACCCGCGTCGCGGGTCCGCGAACACCTTCACCAGCCCGGCGCTGCATGACCTGCGGCATCGGGCCGGTCCATTACGGCCCATTCCTCCGCGTCCGCGCGGCGGCGGGTCGTTCAGCCAGCTTACCGACGGCGCATCATGGCGATTGACGATCTGCTCGACGAACACGAACAAAGCGAACGCGTACTGTCCTGGCTGCGCGCCAACGGCGCCGGCCTGATCGGCGGCATCGCCCTGGGCCTGGCCGCGATCGGCGGCTGGAAGTGGTGGGGCAACCACCAACTCGAACAACACGGCAAGGCCGCGTCCGAGTTCCAGGCCGCGGTCGACGCGGTCGGGGCCAAGGACAAGGCCGCCGCGGCCAAGGTCAAGGCGCTGCCGGCCGGCATGTACCAGACCCTGGCGGCGCTGGAACTGGCCAAGTCGCAGGTCGAATCCGATCAGCGCGACGCCGCCATCGCCACCTTGCAGGGCATCAAGACCGACGACGCGGCGATGGCCGATATCGTCAACCAGCGTCTGGCGCGCCTGCTGATCGACGCCAAGAAGCCGGCCGATGCGGTCAAGCTGCTGGCCAAGTCGGTGTCGCCGCTGGCGATCGAAGTGCGCGGCGACGCGCAATTCGCGCTCGGCAAGGCCGATCTGGCCCGCACCGAATACAGCGCCGCGCTCGGCAAGCTCGATGAAGCCTCGCCGCGCCGCCGTCTGCTCGAACTCAAGCTCACCGAAGCCGGCGGCACGCCGGTCAAGCCCGAGGCCAAGTCTTAATGATCCAAGCCCAGAAGATGTCCACCGGCGGCGCGGCCGTTCGCGCTATCGCCGCTGCCGTGTTGTGCGTGTTCGCACTGAGCGGCTGCTCCACCGTCAAGGGCTGGTTCGGCGGCAAGAAGAAGGACGACGGCAAGCCCAACGAGCCGACCGAACTCACCGACTTCACCGCCAGCGTCAAGGTCGACAAGGTCTGGTCGGTCAACGTCGGCAAGGGCGAGGACCGGATCGGCGTGGGCCAGGGCCCGGCGGTCGCCGACGGCCGGGTGTACGCGGCGGCGATCAAGGGCGGCGTGCATGCCTACGATCTGCAGACCGGCAAGGAAGTCTGGCACTTCGTGCCGACCCGTAAGGACAAGAAAGACCGCGAGAAGAAAGACAAAGAGATCCGCCTGTCCGGCGGCCCCGGCGCGGGCGACGGCCTGGTCGTGGTCGGCGGCCTGGACGGCGAAGTGATCGCGCTCGACGCGGCCACGGGCGCGCAGAAGTGGACCGCCAAGGTCACCAACGAAGTCATCTCCGCGCCGAGCATCGGCCTGGGCATGGTGTTCGTGCGCTCCAACGACGGCCGGGTGACCGCGTTCGACGCCGCCAGCGGCGAGCGCCGCTGGTTCTGGAACCACGAAGTGCCGATGCTGTCGGCGCGCGGCAACGGTTCGCCGACGCTGGGCCCGGGTTATGTGTTCGTCGGCAACGACGACGGCACGGTCAGCGCGCTCGGCGCCAGCGACGGTCGCAGCACCTGGGATCAGGCGGTCTCGCAGCCTGAGGGCCGCAGCGAACTCGACCGCATGGCCGATGTCGACGGCACGCCGGTGCTGGAAGGCACCACCCTGTACGCGACCAGCTTCAAGAAGCACACCGTCGCCATCGACGCGCCCAGCGGCCGTCCGATGTGGTCGAGCGAGCACGGCGGCGTCGGCCGTCTGGGCGTCAGCGCCGACAAGGTGGTGGTCAGCGATCCGGGCGGCACCGTCTACGGTCTGGACAAGAACGGCGGCAGCGCCCTGTGGTCGCAGCCCTCGCTGGCGCGTCGCAACCTGACCGGCGCTGCGATCCACGGCGATTACGCGGTGGTCGGCGATTTCGACGGCTACCTGCACTGGATGAAGCTGGAGACCGGCGAATTCGCCGCGCGCGCACGCGCCGGCGGCAAGCCGCTGAAGGCCGCTCCGGTGGTCGCCGACGGGCTGCTGATCGTGCAGAACGTCAAGGGCGAGGTCACGGCGTTCAAGTTGCAGTAAAGCGGGGAATGCAGCGGGAGTAGGGAGCAGGGATCGGGTGGTACGGCGCGGGTAGGTTGGCGCGCGGGTTCCGGTTCGGTTTTCGACTCCGCTGTCCTCGATGTTCGCGGCCCGGGCGGCTCTCAGCCGTTCCGGGCCGTTCGCTTTAGCGGTGTCGGCGGGTTCCGGCCAGTCGGGCACGTCGGTAGCTTCAGGCCGCCGCGGAGCTTCCGGGCCCGGCCTCAAAACCCGCCAGCGGCGCCCGCGAAAGCGTCTTCGCGCCCGCTCTGGCACTATGGCGGCCTGTTTCGCCGCGCCCGGCCCGATGAGGCTGGCTCGAAACAGCCCGAATCAAGCCGTTTCGCCGGGACCCGAAGGCCGACGCCGCCGCCCACGGCCGCGCACCTTCAGTTCCCGATTCCTTAATTCCCCAATTCCGGCTCCACACACATGCTGCCCCTAGTCGCCCTCGTTGGCCGCCCCAACGTCGGAAAATCCACCTTGTTCAACGCGCTCACGCGCACCCGCGACGCGCTCGTTCACGATGAGCCGGGCGTCACCCGCGACCGTCATTACGGTGTTTGCCGGCCCGAGGGCCAGCGCCCGTTCGCGGTCGTGGACACCGGCGGCATCGCCGGCGAGGACCTGGGCCTGGCCGGCGCGACCGCGCGCCAGGCGCGCGCCGCCGCCGAAGAAGCCGATCTGGTGTTGTTCGTGGTCGACGGCCGCGAAGGCGCTTCGGCCCTGGACGACGACATCCTGTCGTGGTTGCGCAAGACCGCGCGGCCGACCTTGCTGGTGGTCAACAAGACCGACGGCATCGACGCGCGCGCGGCGATCAACGATTTCGCCCGCTACGGCATCCGCGACGCGATCGCGGTGTCCTCGGCGCACCGTCAGGGCATCGACGAATTGCTGGCCGAAGTGTTCGCGCGCCTGCCCGAACAGGGCAGCACCGCCGAGCTGGACAACGATCCCAACCGCGTGCGCGTGGCCTTCATCGGCCGCCCGAACGTGGGCAAGTCGACCCTGGTCAATCGCTTGCTCGGCGAGGAGCGGATGATCGCGTCCGACGTGCCGGGCACCACCCGCGACTCGGTCGCCATCGACATGGAACGCGACGGCCGCCTGTACCGGCTGGTCGATACCGCCGGCGTGCGGCGCAAGTCCAAGGTCGAGGAAGCGGTCGAGAAGTTCTCGATCATCAAGACCCTGCAGGCGATCGAGCAGTGCCAGGTCGCGGTGGTCATGCTCGACGCCGGCGAAGGCGTCACCGACCAGGACGCCAGCGTGCTCGGCTACGCGCTCGATTCCGGCCGCGCCCTGGTGGTGGCGGTCAACAAGTGGGACGGGCAGACCGAATATCAGCGCCAGCAGACCGAAAACCTGCTGCGGCGCAAGCTGGCTTTCGTCGAATGGGCCGAACCGGTGCGGATCAGCGCCAAGCACGGCTCGGGCCTGCGTGAGTTGTTCGCCGCGATCCATCGCGCGCACGCCTCGGCGACCACCGAGATCGGCACCAGCGAAGTCACCAAGGCGATGGAAATCGCCTACGAAACCAACCCGCCGCCGGTGGTGCGCGGGCACGTGCCCAAGCTGCGCTTCGCCCATCCGGCCGGGGTCAATCCGCCGACCTTCGTGGTCCACGGCACCCGCTTGCGTTCGCTCAGCGACAGCTACAAGCGCTATCTGGAAAACTTCTTCCGCAAGCGCTTCAAGCTGGTCGGCACGCCGGTGCGGTTCGTGTTCAAGGAAGGCAGCAACCCGTACGAAGGCAAGAAGAACGTGCTGACCGAGCGGCAGGTGGCGAAGAAGAAGCGGCTGATTCGGCACGTCAAGCGCGGTAAGTAAGCGCGGAGTTGCTGGGCTGGTTGGCAGCCTGGATGGCGTAAAAGTCAAAATGGATTCCGGCTTTCGCCGGAATGACGGTGGAGGGCCGCGCCGGAATGACGGTGGAGGGCGGGCCGGAATGACGGGATTGGGGCTTGAGGTTGCTCCGATTCTCACGATCGCGATGGCGGTCCGGGGAACGTCGAAGTTGCAGCAAGATCAAAATGGGTTCCGGCTTTCGCCGGAATGACGGTGTTTGGAGCGACACGCCCCTCACCGTCATTCCGGCGAAAGCCGGAACCCATTTTGCTTTGCGCGCGCTCTGACGCTGGGGTGCGCCCGCCACTATCGATTCGCGGCCGCGTCGCTGAGCCAAACGCGTCGCGCCTGGGCCATCGGCCGCTCAGCTGCACCCCGAAGCGCGCACAATGTCGCTTCCCTCGGCTACCCGCTCGCGCATGCCCATCGCCGCCTCCGATCTCAGCCTCGGCCTGCTCGCCGGCGGTCGCGCCAGCCGTTTGGGCGGGCTCGACAAGGCGTGGCTGCGGCGCGATGGCGAGGCGCAAGTGCAACGCCTGGCGCGCTTGTACGCGCCGCAGGTCGCGCAGACCTGGGTCAGCGCCAACCGCGACCCCGAGCGTTACGCCGCGGTCGGCCTGCGCGCGCTCGGCGACGCGATACCCGATTGCGGCCCGCTCGGCGGCCTGCACGCGCTCAGCGAGGCTTGCGCGACGCCTTGGCTGTTCACCGTGCCGGTGGATGCGGTGAACCCGGACGCGAGTCTGCTGCCGGCCTTGGCCGCGGCACAGAACGGGCAGGGCGCTTACGTCATCGACGACGACGGCGTGCAACCGCTGTTCGCGCTATGGCCGGTGGCGCCGCTGCGCATCGCGTTGAAGCAAGCGTTCGCCCAGCGCCGCCTGGCGGTGCGCGAATTGCAGGCAGAGCTGGCGATGGCCGGCCTGCGCCTGGATGGCCTACGCTTGGGCAATCTCAATACGCCCGACGATCTGGCCGAAGCCGGTTTCGTCGCTGGCGAAGACCTTTGAACAAACCGCGCAGCGCGCGGCCGCGGAGCGAAACCCGATGAACGATTTCCCGACCGGTTTGCTGTTCGACCAAGCGATGGCGATCGTCGCCCAGGTCGCCGCCGAGCATCGCCTGGACTCCGAGTCTCTCGCGCTGTCGCGGACGCATGGACGGGTGCTAGCCCAAGACGTGGACGCGCCGCTGTCGTTGCCGCCGTTCGACAACAGCGCGATGGACGGTTTCGCCTTGCGTCATGCCGATCTGGACGGCGATGAAACCGGCCTGCATCTGATCGGCGATCAGTTCGCCGGCCTGTCGGCGGGCATGAGCCTGGGCGCGGGCCAATGCGTGCGCATCACCACCGGCGCGGCGATGCCGGCCGGCGCCGATACGGTCGCGATCAAGGAGAACGTGCGCGTGGACGGCGACCGGGTCGTCGTGCCGATGCTCGCGCGCGGGCAGAACGTGCGTTATGCGGCCGAGGACGTGCGCGAGGGCGAGCGGGTGCTGCAGGCCGGGCAGGTGCTGACGCCGGCGCGGGTGTCGCTGGCGGCGTCGTTGGGTTTGTCGAGTCTGAGCGTGCGGCGGCGGCCGACGGTGGCGGTGTTCACCAGCGGCGATGAACTGGTCGAGCCGGGCATGCCTTTGGCGCCCGGGCAGATCTACGACAGCAACCGCGACCTGCTGATGGGATTGCTGCGCGCCGACGGGCTGGAACCGACCGCCTGGCCGCGCCTGCCCGACGATCCCAGGCAAGTCGAGATCGCCTTGCGCGACGCGGCCTGCGCCTTCGATCTGGTGTTCACCTGCGGCGCGGTCTCGGCCGGCGAAAAGGACTACATCCCGGCGGTGCTGCGCGAGTTCGGCCGCACTCATTTCTGGAAGGTGAAGATGCGCCCGGGCATGCCGTTGCTGTTCGCCAGCATGGATCAGGCCCGGTTTCTGGGATTGCCCGGCAATCCGGTGTCGGTGATGGCGACGTACCTGAGCTTCGGTCGGGCCTTGATCGATGGTCTGCAGGGGCGCGCCGAGCCGCGCACGGTGCTGCGCGCGCGTCTGGTCGGTTCGATCGAAAAGACCCATCCGCGCCGCGAGTTCATCCGCGCGCGTTTGCGCAGCGGCGAGGACGGGGTGTTGTGGGTCGATCCCAATCCGGCGACGGCTTCGCATCGGCTGCGCGCGGCGGCGGATTCGGATGCGTTGATGGTGGTGGCGGAAGGGCCGCAGCGGTTGCAGGAGGGGGCGGTGATGGAGGTGTTGCCTTACGCGTTGGGGTGAACCCGGTGGTGGGGCTGCGGCCCTCACCCAACCTTCTCCCGCAAGCGGGAGAGGGCTTCAAGTGTCGGCGCAAGCGGCTGCTTCTGCCACTTGCTGGAAAGGGGTGGGCTGAGGGCCCTCGCGACGCAACACAGCATCGCGTCTCTCACCCGCCAGCGCCGCCACGACAGGCGATAATCGCCCCATGAGCATCGAACGAATTTCCCCCGCGCAGGCCCGCCAGCGCCAGCAAGCCGGCGCGGTCCTGGTGGATGTGCGCGAGGCGCACGAACGCGCCGCCGGCCATGCCGAAGACGCCGTGGGCGTGGCCAAGGACGCGCTGGAAGCCGATCCGCGCGCGAGCCTGCCCGATCCCGCCGCCGAGATCGTGCTGATCTGCCAATCCGGCGCGCGTTCGCTGCGCGCCGCGCAGACGCTGATCCAGGCCGGTTACCTGCGGGTGGCTTCGGTCGACGGCGGCACTACGCGCTGGCTCGCCGAAGGCCTGCCGATGGCGGTGCCGGAGCAATCCGATGAGGAACGCGATTTCTACGACCGCTATTCGCGCCACCTGCGCCTGCCCGAAGTCGGCGAAGCCGGCCAGCGCAAGCTGCGCGCGGCGCGGGTGGCGATGGTCGGCGCCGGCGGCCTGGGATCGCCGGCGGCGTTCTATCTGGCCGCCGCCGGCATCGGCACCCTGGTGCTGGCCGACGACGATGTGGTCGACCGCAGCAACCTGCAGCGGCAGATCCTGCACAGCGAAGAGCGCATCGGCATGGCCAAGGTCGAGTCGGCGCGGATCGCGCTGAGCGCGTTGAATCCACGGGTGCGGGTGGAGACCTTCGCCGAACGCATTTCCTCGGACAACGTCGAGCGTCTGATCGCCGACGCCGACGTGGTGTTCGACGGCGCGGATAATTTTCCGGTGCGCTATCTGCTCAACGACGCTTGCGTGAAGCTGGCCAAGCCGCTGGTGTACGGCGCGATCCACCGCTTCGAAGGGCAGGTCAGCGTGTTCGACGCCGGCCGCCATCGCGGCGCGTGTCCGTGCTATCGCTGCCTGTTCCCGGAGCCGCCGCCGCCGGAGGCCGCGCCCAATTGCGCCGAGGCCGGCGTGCTCGGGGTGTTGCCGGGTGTGGTCGGGCTGATCCAGGCCACCGAGGTGGTCAAGTTGATCCTCGGGCTCGGCGAATCGCTGGCCGGACGTTTGCTGAATTTCGACGCGTTGGGCATGCGCTTCCGCGAGACCCGCTTGCGCCCCGATCCGCAGTGCCCAGTGTGCGCGGCGGGGCGCGAGTTTCCCGGTTACATCGACTATCACGCGTTCTGTGCGACGCAATGAAATGACTAATTCTCCGGATCGTTCGGTTGCTGGCCTGCGCGCCCGCTCGCGCCTTCGAGTCGCAGGCCCTGTCGTGCTTGCCGTGGCGGGTTTGTTCGCCTCTGCCGCATCGGCGCGCGATGGCGCCGACGCGCAGTCCTCACCGGCGATGACGCGTCTGGCCGAGCTCAGCGCGCAACGGGTGTTGTTGGCCGACACCGTCGCGGCGAGCAAACGCGAATCCGGCAAGCCGGTCGAAGACGCGGCGCGCGAACAATCGCAACTCGAACTGCTCGGTGCCCGGGCGACCGCGTTGGGCCTGGCGCGCGAGCAGGCGACGGCGTTCTTCAAGGCGCAGATCGAGGCGAACAAATTGGTGCAGTACCGTTTGCTCGCGCAGCCCTCGCGCAGGCGCGGCGCCGCTCAGGCGGTCGATCTGGACGCGGTGCGCAAACGTCTGGACGGCATCAACGCCGAATTGCTGGACACCTTGGCGCCGGCCTGGTCCGAGGCGCGAGGCGCGGGTTGCACGCTGCGCGCGCAGGAAGCGCAGCAACGGGCCGCGCGGCGGCATCGGCTCGATGAGCTGCATCGGGTCGCGCTGGCGCGCGCGTTCGGCGATTTGTGCCGGATGCCTTGAAGGTCGAAATTCGGGATTCGACGACGGTCCGTCGAATCCCGCTGGCGCGCGCTCATCGAGCCGCACGCCTTCGCTCAGCTTTTTCGAATCCCTGCCGGATTCAAGCCGCCGCGACCGCCTCGATCTCGACCATCCAGCCTTCCTCGTACAGGTCGGCGATGATCACCGTCAGCGCCGGCGTGTGTTCGCCGAGAATTTCGTGGCGGATCTCATAATTGCGCTGGCGCAGCCGGCGCTCGGTGAGATACGTGGTGACCTTGACCAGATTGCTGAAATCCATGCCGGCCTGCTTGAGCTGATTCTCGACATTGGCCCAGGCGCGTCGGCACTGGCTGTCGAAATCCTTGGGCAGCACGCATTTCTCGCACTGGGGCAATTGGCCGCTGATGAACAACAAGCGCTGAAAACCGCTGATCTCGTGCGCTTGTGCATACGAAACTTGGGTGGGCTGGATCGCGTTGCGTTCCATGGTCGCGCCTTCGTGGTTGTGAAACGACAGGGAGCGGGCGGAACCGGCGGACTAGGCCGGCCTCCGCGCGCCGTTTCGATCAATCGATGAACTCCTTCAACGCCTGACCGTACTCCGGATACAGGGCGATGTTGTGATGGTCCGCGCCTTTCAGCTGGACCACGTCCACGCCCTGCGGGCGGGTTTGCAGCGAATGGATCAGACGGCTGGTGTTGGCCGGCGGGATCACGTCGTCGGCGGTCGCGCGCACCACCAGGATCGGGCCGAAATAGCCGCGCAGGTTGGCGATGGAGTCGTAGCGGTCGCGCACCAGCCAACGGGTCGGCAGCCAGCGGTAATGCGCTTGCGCGGTTTCGCTGAGGCTGTCGAACGGCGTCACCAGGGCCAGGCGCTGCACCGGCCGCTTGCCGGCGACATAGCTGGCCACGCCGCTGCCCAGGCTGCGGCCGATCACCGCCACCGGTTGCTGCGGGTGCTCGCGCGCGACCTGATCGAAGATCGCCAGCGCGTCGGCGAACAAGGCCGTTTCCTCGGGCGCGCCGTCGCTGGCGCCGAAGCCGCGGTAGGACAGCAGGTAGATGGTGCGATCGGGGAACCACTGCGCCAGGGTTTCGCGCATGTTCTCGATGCGTTCGGCGTTGCCGCCGAAATAGATCAGGGCTTTCTCGCGTCCGGTGTTCAGGCGCCAACCGCGCAGCACGATGTCGCCGCGCTCGACCGTGTAGTCGGTCATGTCCGAACCCAGGCGGGTGTTTTGCGGGAAGTACATCAACTCGCGTTGCTTGAAATACATCCAGCCGCAGATGCTGAGATATCCGGCGGCGGCCACGCCGGCGATCGCGGCGAGGGAGTGGAGCATGCGGGGGTTGCGTGCCATCGATGCGGGAGCCTTCCTAGCGGAACGTGGGACCCACCGTGGGCGGCCGCAAGCGGCCGCCGGAGCGGTGTGCGATGACTGCGACGATACCCCGCCGCGCCGATGCCCGCCAGCGCGGCGTCGATCGCGCTCGCGCTATCACGCGACTTGCACGGACAATGGCTAGGCTGGCCGAGGCGGCTTGTCCGAAGTCCTGCCGAGCAACCCTGCGTTCGCGCGCGTCGCGACGCATCGCCCTTGCGGAGATCGACGATGTCGCACAAGTTCGCCCTGGTTTTGCCGATTCTGGCCGCGTTGTCCGCGCTGGCCGCGCCGTTCTCCAGCGCGCGCGCCGCCGATGCGTGCCCGGCCTTGCGCGCGCAGGGCGCGGCGGCCGATACCGCGACCCGGGTGGCCGCGGCCGCGTGCCAGGAAAACCTGCAATGGTTCCGGCCCTTCATCGACACCCAGGGCCGGTTGGCCAGCGCCACGCTTAGCGAAGCGGAGACCGCGCGGCTGGAAGACGGCACCACCGAAACCTGGCGCCGCGTCGCCTCGTACTGGCGCGACACCGGCCTGTTGCAGCGCATGAGCGGGTTCGCCGGCGCCGATCAGTGTTTCGATCCCTACGGCAGCGGCTATTCGACGGTGGCGTGCCGCGCGTTCCTGATCGACAACCCGTGGTCGGCGGCGTTCGTGTCCTACGTGATGATGAAGGCCGGCGTGCCGGGCTTCCGGCCGTCGGCCAGCCATTACGACTACGTGCGCGACGCGTACCGCGGACAGGATCAGAGCCCGTTTCTGTACCTGGACCCGGCCAGCTCCGCCGCCGCGCCGGGCGATTTGCTGTGCGCGGTGCGTTCCAGCAATCGGGTCTATGGCTTTCAGGGCCTGATGGCCGCGCTCGACGGCGGCAGCGGCGGGCTCAACATGCATTGCGACATCGTCGTCGCGGTCAATCCCGGCAACGACGGCAAGGCGTATTTGATCGGCGGCAACGTGCAGCAGGGCGCGACGATGCGGTTGATGCCGGTCAACCGCAACAACCAATTCTGGCCGCTGGCGATGCGCAGCGAGACCCAGGTGGAGTGTTCGCCGGATACCGCCTCGGCCTGCGATATGAACAAGCTCGACTGGGCGGTGCTGCTCAAGCTCAAGCCCGAGGCCTCGCTGGCCCAGCTGGCGCCGGCGATTCCGCTGTTCGCGCCGCAGCAGGCGCCGGCGTCGCAGCAGCCGTCGGGCTGCTGCGTGCAGTGCGTGGTCGGCTCGGGCGTGCCGCGCTGCCCGAATCCGAATGCGCCGACGTTGCAGCCGCAGCCGGCGCCGTTGCAGAACTGAGCGGGGCGATCGGCCGAGAACCCGAATCCCCCTCACCACCGTCATTCCGGCGAAAGCCGGAACCCATTTTGACGTTGTTGTTGCGGTTGGGAGTTGCGAGTAAGAGCAAGATCAAAATGGGTTCCGGCTTTCGCCGGAATGACGGTGGGGGCTCAGCCGTGCCGCTTCTGCGCGGCTTCGAACGCGGCCAACTGCTCCGGCGTGGCGTCTTTCTGGAACTGCGCCTTCCATTCGCCGAAAGGCATGCCGTAGACCGCTTCGCGGGCTTCGTCCTTGGTCATGGCGATGCCGCGGCCTTCGGCGGCTTCGCGGTACCAGTCGGCCAGGCAGTTGCGGCAGAAGCCGGCCAGGATCATCAGGTCGATGTTCTGCACGTCGCGGCGCTCGTGCATCAGGTGGGCGAGCAGGCGGCGGAACGCGGCGGCCTCGATGGCGGTGGTTTCGTGGTCCAGCGGGGCGTGTTCGGCGGGCGGGGTGGGGTGGCTCATGGCGGGGCTCGCACTGCGACGGGAAGGGGGAATCGGCGGATCCGCCCGCGACAATGGGCGAATTCGCGCGGAAGAATGGGCGATAATGCGCGGCCCCGACTCTACCGCAGAGCCCTCGACCCCGCATGACGTCCGCATCGCACCCGGCCCGCATCCTCGACGGCAAACGCATCGCCGAAGACCTGCTCGATAACCTCAAGGCTCAGGTCGATGCGCGGGTCGGCTCCGGCCGGTCGCGGCCCGGGCTGGCGGTGGTGCTGGTCGGCAACGATCCGGCCTCCAGCGTCTACGTGCGCAACAAGCGCCGCGCCGCGCAGAAGGTCGGGATCCGCGCGATCGACTACGACTTGCCGGCCGACACCAACGACGAGCAATTGCTGGCCCTGATCGACCGGCTCAACGCCGACCCCGAGGTCCACGGCATCCTGGTGCAGCTGCCGCTGCCGGACCGGCGCGACGCCACCGCGCTGATCCACCGGATCGACCCGCGCAAGGACGTCGACGGCTTCCATCCGGAGAACGTCGGCCACCTGATGCTGCGCCAGTTCGGCCTGCGGCCGTGCACGCCGCGCGGCATCACCACCTTGCTGGGCTACACCGACCGGCCGGTGCGCGGGCAGAGCGCGACCATCGTCGGGGTCAGCAACCACGTCGGCCGGCCGATGGCGCTGGAACTGCTGATCGCCGGCTGCACCGTCACCAGTTGCCATAAATTCACCCCGCCGGCGGTGCTGGAAGCCTCGGTCCGCGGCGCCGACATCCTGGTGGTGGCCGCCGGCCGGCCGGGCCTGATTCCGGGCGAATGGGTCAAGCCGGGCTCGGTGGTGATCGATGTGGGGATCAACCGCCTCGACGACGGCCGCCTGGTCGGCGATATCGGCTTCGAAGCCGCCGCCCAGCGCGCCAGCTGGATTACCCCGGTGCCGGGCGGGGTGGGGCCGATGACGGTAGCTACGTTGATGCAGAACACGCTGGAAGCGGCTGAGGCGTCGGATCGGGGCTGAGTCGGGTCGGGGCCGGGACGCATCGCCCCGTTTTTGCTCGTTGTTCCCGCGAATTTTTGCTCGTCATTCCCGCGAAGGCGGGAATCCAGAGCCTTTAGCGCCATCCCTCCAGTCCGTCATTCCCGCGAACGCGGGAATCCAGTGACTTCAAGGGTTCTCGCACGAAAGGCCCTGGATTCCCGCGTTCGCGGGAATGACGAGCGAAAAAGCGGTGCGACTCGCCGCGGCCGCAGCCACAGAGTCACGGCCGCCACAGCTGCAACCGGCACCAGCACCGGCAACCGCCGACCCGCCACAACAGCGTCAGCGGCCCCAGCGGCTCCAGCCCCACCCAAAGCCCGGCTTAATAGCCCCGGCCCAGCCGCAAACAGAACGCCCCTTTCCGCCCACAAAACCAGCGCCGGACCCCCGGTTCGGGTTAGAATGGCGCGCTTCATCCTCCCGGGCCCGCCCATGCTGCGCATCCAGGCTGAAGCGCTTACTTACGACGATGTCTCTCTCGTCCCCGCGCATTCGAATGTCCTGCCTAAGGACGTAAACCTCTCCACCCGCCTGACCCGCGACCTGTCGATCCGTCTGCCGATTCTGTCGGCGGCGATGGACACCGTCAGCGAAGCCCGCCTCGCGATCGCGTTGGCACAGCTCGGCGGCATCAGCATCCTGCACAAGAACATGAGCCTGGAAGCCCAGGCCGCGCAGGTCGCCAAGGTCAAGAAATTCGAGGCCGGGGTGATCCGCGAACCGTTCACGGTGGGGCCGGAAACCACCATCGGCGAAGTGCTCAAGCTGACCCGCGCGCGCAACATCTCCGGCGTGCCGGTGGTCGACGGCGGTCAGCTGGTCGGCATCGTCACCAGCCGCGACATGCGCTTTGAAACCAAGCTCGACGATCCGGTCCGCCACATCATGACCAAGCGCGACCGCCTGGTGACGGTGCGCGAAGGCGCCGGCGACGACGAAGTGCTGCAGTTGCTGCACAAGCACCGGATCGAAAAAGTCCTGGTGGTCAACGACGGCTTCGAGCTGCGCGGTCTGATCACGGTCAAGGACATCCAGAAGAAATCCGACAACCCCAACGCCGCCAAGGACAGCGCCGAGCGCTTGCTGGTGGGCGCGGCGGTCGGCGTCGGCGGCGATACCGAGGCGCGCGTGGAAGCGCTGGCCGCGGCCGGCGTGGACGTGATCGTGGTCGATACCGCCCACGGCCATTCGCAGGGCGTGCTCGACCGGGTCCGCTGGGTCAAGAAGAACTTCCCGCAGTTGCAGGTGATCGGCGGCAACATCGTCACCGGCGATGCGGCGTTGGCATTGATGGATCACGGTGCGGACGCGGTCAAGGTCGGCGTGGGTCCGGGTTCGATCTGCACCACCCGCGTGGTCGCCGGCGTCGGCGTGCCGCAGGTGACCGCGGTGGCGATGGTCGCCGAAGCGTTGCAGGACCGCATCCCGCTGATCGCCGACGGCGGCATCCGCTACTCCGGCGATATCGGCAAGGCGCTGGTCGCCGGCGCGTCGACGGTGATGGTCGGCGGCTTGTTCGCCGGCACCGAGGAAGCGCCGGGCGAAATCGAACTGTTCCAGGGCCGCAGCTACAAGAGCTACCGCGGCATGGGCAGCCTGGGCGCGATGGAGCAGGGCTCCAAGGACCGCTATTTCCAGGATGCCTCCGACGCCGACAAGCTGGTGCCCGAAGGCATCGAAGGCCGAGTGCCGTACCGCGGCTCGCTCGGTGGCGTGGTCCACCAGCTCGCCGGCGGCCTGCGCGCGACCATGGGTTACGTCGGCTGCGCGACCATCGAGGACATGCGCAAGAAGCCCAGCTTCGTGCGCATCACCAACGCCGGCGCGCGCGAGAGCCACGTGCACGATGTGCAGATCACCAAGGAACCGCCGAACTATCGGGCCGGTTGATCGTGATCCAAGAAGGGAAACGCAGGTTTCCCTTCTTCGTTTTTGAACTCCCTGTTTTAGAGCTGCGGAAATTCCATGACCGACATCCATAGCGACAAGATCCTGATCCTCGACTTCGGCGCGCAGTACACCCAACTGATCGCGCGGCGCATCCGCGAGCTCGGCGTCTACTGCGAAATCTGGGCCTGGGACCACGATCCGGCCGAAATCGCCGCCTACGGCGCCAAGGGCATCATCCTCTCGGGCGGCCCGGAGTCGACCACCGAGGAAGGCTCGCCGCGCGCGCCGCAGCAAGTGTTCGATTCGGGCCTGCCGATTCTTGGCATCTGCTACGGCATGCAGACCATGGCTGTGCAGTTGGGCGGCGCCACCGAAGCGGCCGATCAGCGCGAATTCGGCCACGCCGAAGTGTCGCTGGTCGCGCAGGACCGTTTGTTCGACGGGCTCAAGGATCACCCGGGTTCGCCGCCGCGTCTGGACGTGTGGATGAGCCACGGCGACCACGTCGCCAAAGCGCCGGAAGGTTTCGTCGTCACCGCCAAGACCGACCGCATCCCGGTCGCCGCCTTCGCCGACGACGCGCGCCGCTGGTACGGCGTGCAGTTCCATCCCGAAGTCACCCACACCAAGCAGGGCCAGACCTTGCTGCGCCGGTTCGTGGTCGACATCTGCGGCTGCCAGACCCTGTGGACCGCCGCGCACATCATCGAAGACCAGATCGCGCGCGTGCGCGAGCAGGTCGGCAGCGACGAGGTCATCCTCGGCCTGTCCGGCGGCGTGGATTCCTCGGTGGTCGCCGCGCTCCTGCACAAGGCCATCGGCGAGCAGCTGACCTGCGTGTTCGTCGACACCGGCCTGCTGCGCTACAACGAAGGCGACCAGGTGATGGCGATGTTCGCCGAGCACATGGGCGTGAAGGTGGTGCGGGTCAACGCCGCCGACCGTTACTTCGAAAAGCTCGCCGGCGTCAGCGATCCGGAAGCCAAGCGCAAGATCATCGGCAATCTGTTCGTCGAGATCTTCGACGAAGAATCGCAGAAGCTCGCCAACGCCAAGTGGCTGGCCCAGGGCACCATCTACCCCGACGTGATCGAGTCCGCCGGCAGCAAGACCGGCAAGGCCCACGTCATCAAGAGCCACCACAACGTCGGCGGCCTGCCCGAGCACATGAAGCTCGGCCTGGTCGAGCCGCTGCGCGAGTTGTTCAAGGACGAAGTGCGGCGCCTGGGCGTCGAACTCGGCCTGCCGCGCGAGATGGTCTACCGCCATCCGTTCCCGGGCCCGGGCCTGGGCGTGCGCATCCTCGGCGAGGTCAAGCGCGAATACGCCGACCTGCTGGCCAAGGCCGACCACATCTACATCGACGAACTGCGCAAGGCCGGCCTGTACGACAAGACCAGCCAGGCCTTCGCGGTGTTCCTGCCGGTCAAATCGGTCGGCGTGGTCGGCGACGCGCGCGCTTACGAATGGGTCATCGCGCTGCGCGCGGTGGAGACCATCGACTTCATGACCGCGCATTGGGCGCACTTGCCGTACGACTTCCTCGGCACCGTGTCCAATCGCATCATCAATGAGCTGCGCGGTGTGTCGCGGGTGGTCTACGACATCAGCGGCAAGCCGCCGGCGACGATCGAGTGGGAGTGAGCTAGCTCCCCGCGAGGTCCGTGTCTGCGAAACGCCGCCTTAGTGCGGCGTTTCGCGTTTCTGCGCCGGCCGCATCGGGCCCGCGAGCGGCTAGCGCAAGCGGATCAGTCCGGCGTCGGTCGGGACGAAGCCGCAGGCGTCGAAGTAGAACCCGCGCAGGTCGGGTTCGAAATCTACGTGCAGCCACTCGCATCCCGTTTGCTTGGCATTGCGCACGGCTTCTTCGATCAGCCGGGTGGCGAACCCCCGGCGTTGCGCGTGCTTGGCCACCATCGTGTCGAGCACGAACGCGTGCACGCCGCCGTCCCAGGCGACGTTGACGAATCCCAGCAAACGGCTTCGCTCGCGCAAGCACACCCATCCCAGGCTGTAGCGGTTGACCTGGGTCCACCAGTCGTCGGCGCAGGGGCGGTGGTCGAAGCACTGCGCGTGCAGCGCATTGACTTCGCCGTTGTCGAAATCGCCGCGCCATTGGAAGGTGAGTTCGGTGTCGGTCATCGATCGCTCCGGTTTCGCCCATCGTCGCGCCGCCAATAACGTTCCCGCAAGCCTCTCAGCCGCCGGCCTTCGCGCCGGCGACGTAAATCCGCCGTAGATCAGGCCACGACGGAACGCGCGGGATTAAATGCGTCGACCCCGATTTCGCCGACTCACCGATTCGCCGCTGATGCCGAAAAGACACCGCAAGCAACCCGATTGCCCGATCGGCCAGCGCTCTAATTGCCGCAGACGGCACGGCGCCAGCGGCCGGGGACAGGCATCCCATTCCGGCGGCGCGCGGAAAGGCCCGAGCGAGGCAAGCGGCGCGTGGCGTTGTTTATCGGCGATACCAGCGACCGCTCGCGGGCCAAACGTGCGCTCCATCGACGCAGCACAACCGGAGAGCAGGCAAATGCGTGTGGCAGAAAAAGTTCTATCGATCGACGATTTCCGCAGCCTGGGCGCGTTCGAGATCTACAAGCCCGCGGCGGTGGCGGCGTTCGCGGTATCGCGCGAGGCGCGCGAGAGCGAGTTGGACGAAAGCATCGCCTGCGATCTGACCTTCAAACTGGGCGATCTGTTCGCCTCCAAGACCAAGTTCCTGCGGCTGCTGTGGCTGGCGCGGCAGCCGGGGGTGCTGCCGTCGGCGCTGATGCATCGCTACGCCATCGACATCGCCAAGCGCGCTTGCGAGCGTTTGCATGGCGAAGAAGGCTTCGCCGATATCCGGGTCAGCGCGGCGCTGTCGGCGCAGCAGGCCTTCATCGTCGGCGAGAGCCATGCGCGCGCGGTCGAGCCGCTGCGGCAGGCGGTGCGGCAGGCGGCCGCCGATCACTCCACCCACGGCAGCCCGCGCGCCGCCGACGCCTGCGCCATCGTCTATGCCGCGCTGGATGAAGACGCGCACGAAGCCGGCGCCGAGGCCGCGTCCTCGTACCTGGAACTGTTCCCCAAGGACCACGCCTGGGTGCGCGCGCATCTGCTGGAACTGGTGCGCGGCTGGTGATTCCGCCCGCGACGGGCGCCTGACGACTATCGCGGCGAGGCCCGGCTCCCGAGCGGGAACCGATCGGCTCGCGCGCGCGACACACAGAGGAAAGACCATGGCAATCGACATGATGGGCGATGCACCGGTCGGTGCGATCGTGCCGTTTTTCGGCGAAGTGCCCGCATCGGTGAACGAAGCGGGTTGGTTGGTGTGCAGCGGGCAGGTCTTGTCCCGCAAGGAGTGGCCCGATCTGTTCGAAGCGATCGGCCATGCGTTCGGCTACAAGTCGCAGCAAGACGATTTCTGCCTGCCCGATCTGCGCGGGGTATTTCTGCGCACGCTCGATGCCGGCGCCGGCAACGACAAGAACGCCAAGGACCGCACGCCGTCCGGACCCAACGGCAGCGGCAACGGCGGCGACAAGATCGGCAGCTTCCAGCGCGACGCCACCCGCACCCCGCGCGCGGGCTCGTTCTCGATCCAGGGCGCGTTCAACGCCGACTACAACACCACCCACGACGGCTGCGACGGCGACAGCCGCATCCGCTACAAGAGTTCTTCGCAAACCGTCGATTACGGCGGCGGCGACGCGGAGAGCCGGCCGGTCAACATCAACGGCATTTACCTGATCAAGGCCAAGCCCAACGACCGCAGCCGCCCCGCGGTCGGCCAGGTTCCGGTCGGCGCGGCGATGAGCTTGCCGTTCAAGCCGGGCCCGGACACGCCGGTCGACGATTTCTGGCGTTATTGCGAAGGCCAGACCTTCATCTCGGCGCAGGGCAGCACGTTCTACGAACTGTTCGAAATGCTCCAGTTCGGCAATGGCGGCGAATCGGGCGCGACCCCGCGTTTCGCCATTCCGGATTTGCGCGGCGTGTTCGTGCGCGGACTTGCGGCCGGACGCGACGGCGCTCAGTTCGATCCGGACCGCGGCAAACGCGAGACCCCGCGCCCGAACCTGAGCAAGCAAGGCAACGCCGGCGACAAGGTCGGTTCCTATCAGGGCTGGGCCACGGCGATGCCGCGCAAGAACGCGTTCTCCGCGTCCATTCCTTCCTATCCGTACGACAAAACCTCCAAGTACCAGGCCGGTTTGGCCACCGCCGCGGCGTTCGGCAGCGACAAGACCTTCGACGTGACCGGCGGCGATGCCGAAACCCGGCCGATCTCGATGGCGATGCGCTGGTACATCCGCTTCATGGCCTCGGGCACGCAGCCCACTCCGGGCGAGGAGTTGCCGCTGGGCGCGGTGATCGCGGCGGGCACCGAGGGCGGTTCGCTGGCGAAATGGCGGCCGTGCCATGGGCAGATTCTGCAGATTCGCGACTATGAGGCCTTGTTCAAGATCATCGGCACCCAGTTCGGCGGCGACGGCAAAGAGAACTTCCAATTGCCCGATCTGCGCGGCTATTTCCTGCGCGGTGTGGGCGAGGAGGGCGCCAGTTATCCGCGTCCGCGCGGCGAGCCGGACAAGACCGCGGGCGCCAAGCAGGTGGACGCCACCGCCAAGCCCAACAACAAGTTCACCGTCACCCTCAAGAACTGGCCGGGCGGCTCGACCCACAACGTCATCAACTACGGCACCGGCACGCGCCTGCTCAAGGTCGTCGGCGATCCGTCGGTGAAATCGCCCGACGGCGACGACGAAACCCGTCCCATCAACGTGTACGTGCAGCACCTGATCAAGGTTCTGTACTGATCCGGCGCAGCCGCCTCGCCAGCGCGGGGCAGCGGCCGCGAACGCCATCCACGAACGTCTTGCGAGGACCAGGCAATGATTCGCTATATCCATCCGACCGCGACCCGGCATCAGGGGCGCGGCGTGCTGCTGGCCGAAAAAATCGAAAGCGACAGCCAGGGCGCCGTCGAACGGCGCAGTCTGGTCTACAACATCCTGGCCTTGAATCCGGACGTGACCGACGACGGATTGGGTTGGCAGGGGTTTGCGATGTTGCCGGCGGATGAGCAGCGCCAGACCAGTTTGTCGGGTTTCAGCGTGTTGCGCGTGCTCGATGTCGATGAATCGTTCGGCGCCGCGCAGGTGGTCTCGGATGAGACCCATTTGTATATCTTCCGGCCGGACCGGCATGCCTTGTTGGTCGAGCGTTTTTTGTTGGTCGAGCGGCCTGACCCGAATGCGCGCGATGGTCGCGGCCTGGCCTTGGTCGCCGACTGGGAAGTGCGTTTCCGCCGCAGCGGCAGCCCGGACTTGCCCAAGTCGCCGACCGATGTGTCGGGTTACAAGAACCCCGACGGCACGCCGTTCCTGGATCCACGCCGTTATCTGTCGCTGTCTTCGGGCGTGGCCGGCAGCGAACTGGATCTGTCGCTGGGCTTCAGCGCGATGCTGCTGCCGACCGCGGAACCGGGACGGCTGCAATGGCGGTTGTTCGCCCGCAACGGCGGCGGCGATCGCTTGTACAGCTACGCGGTGCCGCGCCTGAGCGACGGCTGGTTCGATCTGGATGCGGCCACGCTGGACGAACAGGGCCGGGTGTTGCCGCTCAATTCGCTGATGCCGGTGCTGGAAACCCAGGAGGGAAACAAGCCGCTGGCATTCACCGGCCAACCCGCGGCGACGCTGTACCAGCGCCTGGAACCGATGGCCAGCGCGGTCGGCGGTTCGGTGCAGATGCGCACCGCCAATCGGATCCTGCTGGCGTGTCCGGCGTCGCTGCGGGCGTCGGAGTCCGACTCCGGCGCGGATGCGGAGGACGCGCGCTTGTCGACCTTCGATTTCGAAGTCGACAGCAGCGGTGGCGTGGCTTACGACGGGCAGTTCGATCAAGCCATCGAGGTCGGCGAGACCGGGCCGGATTCGCTCAGCGTCGAATTCGGTCTGCCCTCGTACGCGTCCATCGATAACGGCGTGGCCGGCAGCGCGCAGTTCAGCCTGCAGTTGTGGCTCAATCCGCAGCGCGGACCGGTCGGCGCCGAGGAAGCGGGCCAACCGCGTTCGATCCTTTCGCAAAGCGGCGACGCCGCGCCCGAGCAGCGCGGGCTGACGCTCGACATCGTCGAACAGTTCCGCATCCGCCTGCGTTATGGCACCGGCGCCGAAGCGGTCTCGGCGGTGACCCGCGGCAATGTGCTCAGCTACGGCAGCTGGAGCAACATCAGCGTGGTCGGCGACGGCAAGCGCCTGGCGATCTACCTCAACGGCAACGAAGTCGCGGTCGATACCGTCGGCACGCCGGCCGCGGCGCCGGTCGGCAAGATCGATCTGATCGGCGCGGCGCAGGGCGGATTCCTGGGCCAGATCACCGAAACCCGGATCTGGTCGCGCGCGCTCAGCGCGGCCGAGATCCAGGCCAACATCTTCGAGCCCTTGAGCGAACAAAAACCGGTCGAGGGCGTGCTGGCGTATTGGCCGATGGACGGCGGCACCGGCACCTCGATCGCCGACGCCAGCGGCAACGGCCACGACGCGGCGATGCACGGCGCGGTCTGGAGCGAGGGCACCGCGCCGATGGCGCGCAAGCTGCATCCGATCAATCAGATCGACGCCGGCAACCGCGGCTTGTCGGCGGGCTGGCTGAAGCCGTCGCAGGTGTATCCGCAGTTCGGCCCGGTGCAGGCCGATTCGCGTCCGCACGCTTTGGCTACCGGCGACGGCCCGATCCATCTGTACTTCTCGGGCCTGCAGCGGCGTTTTTGCGTGGCGCGGATGTCGGCGCAGGCGCAGCGCGCGTTCTTCACCGGCAGTTGGAGCGCGCGCAAGGGCGACGGCAGCGTCGCCGAGAACGGCCGGATGGTGTTCATCACCCGGCAGACCGGCGCTTACAACAGCTTTACCCAGATCGCCATCGCCGCCGGCGCATCGGCCTTGAGTTGCGATGTATCCATCGACGGGCCCGGCGACAGTGCGCCCAACGCTTCGGCGCTGCTGCGGCGTTTCGCCCGCGCGAAATCGACCGTGAAGGAAACATGGAGCGGCGTGCCGCGCCGGTTGGGGTATTTCGAACCCATCCTCAACGGCCGTGCGGTCAGCGATCCCAACGATCCGCGCATCGCCGCCGGCACCGCGGTGTTCTACGACTACGCCGGTCAGCGCGCGCAGGCGTTGCTGGAGTTGAGCCCGGAAGCCGGGTTGGCCGGTTTGCGCTTCGTCAGCGCGTTGCCGCGCGATTTCGCCCTGAGCGAACTGCGGGGCACGGCCGACGGCGGCGAGGTTGCGTTGCACCTGCAATTCAAGGGCGCCGGCGATGCGCCGATCCGGGTGCGCTTGGGTTCGGTGCCGCGCGCGCCGGAGGCGATCGTAGACTTGCTGCGCGGCCGCGCCGCGGAGGCGGCATACGCCGGCAATGAGGCCTCGACCAGCGCCTGGGCCTTGCCCAGCGGCGGCACCCATCTGTTCGTGCTCGCGCCGCGCGTCGATAACGGCGTGCCGGTGGTGCGCGGCGCGGTGTTCCGGCTCAGCGCCGGCAGCGATTCGAGCAAGGCCGAATTCAGCGCCGAACTGCAACTGCAGGGCCAACCTGCGCTTAAGGCGACTTGGTCCGATGTTCCGCGCCGCGGCCCCGAGTTCATCAAAGCATTGCGTGCCGGCACCGCGCCGGAGCAGAAGCTGGTGTTGGCCGAACTGGAGTTCCTCGACCAGACCCAGGGCGACTCGTTGAACGCCGACAACGTGATCGTCGATGCCCAGGCCAATCTGCGTTACGCGACCGCGTTGCTGGCGGTGGTGCGCGAAGGCGCCGGCGGCGATCTGCCGAACGAGTTCGACCTGCGCTGCGGCACGCTGCAAGGCGTGGCCGGGCCGGTGGTGGCGCCGGAAGCCAGCGTGGCTTCGGCCTTGGTGTCGGTGCAAGCCTTGAGCTTGCCGCAGATGGGATATCCGGCGGCGGTGTCGTTGGGCGGCACCGGCGACGGCGCAATCGTGTTGGCCACGCCCGGACGCGACGGCGGCTGGCTGCGCGATCCGCCGCGTTACGCCCAGTCCTTCGACGGCAAGGGCGCGTTGAGCGTGGATCTGGCCAAACTGGCCCCGGCCGCGGACGTTTACGACGTGCCCGGCGCGGTCACCATCGAGGCCTGGGTGTTGCCGGACGAATCGCAGCGGGCCAAGACCCGCGACAGCGAAACCCTGCAGAGCATGCTGCATTACTCCTCCACCCAGCGCGGCTTGTCCTACAGCCTGGGCTATGTGCCGGTGGAAACGCCGCGTTTCTTCGAGCAAGTGCAGTTCTCGCTGACCGACCTGGCGGTTCCGGCGACGCGGCCGGCGGAGAAGCT
This sequence comes from Pseudomonas sp. CGJS7, assembly GCF_036961695.1. Taxonomy (NCBI): domain Bacteria; kingdom Pseudomonadati; phylum Pseudomonadota; class Gammaproteobacteria; order Pseudomonadales; family Pseudomonadaceae; genus Pseudomonas; species Pseudomonas sp. CGJS7. The sequence continues at coordinate 65,930 of NZ_JBAMDI010000014.1, forward strand.
GGTGCGCGATCAGAAGTACACCGTGCAGATGTATCTGCGTCCGGTGTTGCTGTCGGTCGGCACCGGCTGGTTCTGGCAACGGCAGGCGCCCGACGGCAGCGGCGACGCCGAACGGCTGTCGATCCGCATTCCCGCCGCACAGGGCGACGATGCGGATGCCGCGCCCGCCAACTGGCGGGTGGTGTTCAGCGCCGGCGCGCATGAGCTGGAATCCACCCGCGCGCTCGAAGGCAACCGCTGGACCTTGGTGAGCCTGGTGCGCGACGGCCGTTCGGTGCGGCTGTACGTCGACGGCGAGTTGGCGGCGCAGCACGACGACATCGCCCAGCCGGCGATGGCCAGCAACCGTTACACCGTCGCCAATCCGGCCAACAACGCGTTCTTCGAGTTCGAACCCAACGAGTTCGCCGCCTGGAACCAGACCCGCAGCGCGCAGGAAATCCGCGCCGGCTATCTGCGCCCGTTGACCGGCGCCGAGCCGGGCTTGGCGGCGTTGTATCCCTTGTCGCGGCCGGAAGCCAACTACCAACTCACCAACCGCGCGCGCTGGACCACCACGATCTACAACACCAAGTTCGCCGGCAAACCGTTCTTCACCAAGACCGGTCTGTTCTTCGATCTGGTCGCCAGCTACGGCGGCCGCGCCAGCACCACGCTGACGCCGGCGCTGGCGCCGCATCGCTGGCTGCACGTGGCCGCGGTGCTCGACCGCCGCGGCGCGTTGAATCTGCGCAACCGCGCCAGCGCGGCGGCCAGCGGCAACCGGGAAGTGGAGTTGAGCAACAGCTTCTCGGTCGACGCGCGCATCCGGGTGTCGGCGCTGGAGAAATCGCGGCAAGTGATCGTCGGCCGTTTCGATGCGGCGGCGAACGCGCAGGTCTATGAGTTGGGCGTGCGCCAGGACGGACGCGCGTATGCCACGGTGCGGCTGCGGCCGTTGGCGGGCGGACGCTTGTCCAGTCCCGATCAGGGGCTGGTGACGCTGCTCGCCGATCAGATCGTCGACGCGCAGGCGCCGCATCACATCGCCGCGTCGCTGTCGCTGGTGACGGTCAACGACAGCGTCAGCCGGCGCGAGGTCACCGCGCTGGCCGGCGACGTGTTCGTCGACGGCGTCGGCAACGAGCGGATTCTCGCGCCGGTCGACGCCGATCTGGGCCTGTACCGTTTCGTCCGGGTGATCGGCGGCACCGGCTCGGGTTATTACCGCAGCGGCGACTGGGTGGTTATCGAGGCGATCGAGTCCACCCGTTTCACCCGCTGGTACGGGCCGATCGGCGATCTGGAGGGATTCAAGCCCGGCGATCGCAAGGTCAGTTTCCGCATGCCGCAGGGCGACAAGTTCACCGATCGCACGATCGCCGCCGATGCGTTCATCGACGCGGTCGAATTCGCCCGCGCCTCCACCCCGACCCGGGTCGGCGTGTCCGGCCGCGGCGCCAGCGCCGACGGCCATTTCGGCGGACAGATTTCGGACGTGCGGGTGTGGAACGAGAGTCTCAGCGCCGAGCAGGTGGCCGAACTGGCGGCGCAGCCGGGCGCGTCGCCGTTCGACGACAAGCTGGTGTCGTGGTGGTCGTTTTCCGAACAATCCGGCCGTCTGGCCAAGGATCGGGTCGGCAGCAACGATCTCACTTTGACCTCTAGCATGTCCTGGACCTGGTTCGACGGCGCCAGCGTGTCGTTCTATCTCGACGGGCAGGCGCTGCCGACGGTCGGATTGAAAACGCCCGCGTACACCGACACGCCGCGGCAGATGCGGATCGGCGGTCTGGCCAATCGCGACGGCAACTTCGCCGCCGGATTGCTCGGCAAGCTCGACGAGTTGCGGCTGTGGCGCGGGCCGCGCACGCGCGAACAGATTCTGATCAACATGTCGCGCTACCAGACCGGCGCGGAGCCGGGGCTGGCGGGTTACTGGCGTTTCGACACCGGCTCGGGCCGGATCGTCGCCGACCGCACCGTCCATCGCGGCGACGGTCTGTACTTCAACGACCAGGGGCAGTCGGCGCCGATCGCCTGGAGCGCCTCCTCGGCGCCGGTCGGTTTCGACGCGCCGATCGTCAACGATGTGCTCGACACCCGCGACAGCCCCGAAGCGGTCGAGCTGGGGGCGCTGCCGGCTTCTGTCGCGGTGTTCGAGTACGGCGACACCTTGCGGCTGGCCGACGGCAGCGCGCAGGGCGTGCTCAAGCGCAGCTACATCTTCGACGGGATCAGCGGTCTGGACGATTACACCGGGTACAAGGTCGGCGATCTGGAGCGCATCTACATCGGCCAGGTGCAGACCGACCCGACCGTGGTCGGCTTCATCGAAGGCGCGCCGCCGTTGCCCAGCGAAAACCTCACCCGGCCGTTGACCGGGCCCTCGGACGTGGACACGTACAACGGCATCTCCGCGGTCACCTTGACCGATGAGCAAAGCCAGACCGTCGCGCTCGCCGCGAGCAACGACGTCTCCAACAAGACCCAGTTCAAGCTCAGCGTCGGCGGCGCCGGCACGGCGGAAAAGGACGAAGTCATCGGCATTCCGCCGATCCAGACCGCGGTCAAGACGGTCCAGTTCCAGCTCAAACTCGGCGTGCAGGTCAGCGGTTCGTTCGAGACCAGCACCGGGGTGGAGCGCGGCGTGAGCAGCGGCGCGCAGCGCAGCATCACCCAGCGTCTGGCCAACGGCGGGCAGTGGGAAGGCAAGAATCCGGAAGGCGGTTATTTCCTGGAGAGCGGCGAGCGCCGTTTCGTTCCCGGCAATGTCGGCTCGGCCTTGGTGAAATCGCAGGTCGCCGATCTGTATGCGCTGCGGGTGCCGTCCACCGGCGCGCTGGTGTCGATGTCGGCCGAAGCCAATCCGGAGATTCCGCTCGACATCAACATCATCCGCTTTCCGATCGACCCGTCGTACCAACTCGCCGGTTCGCTCGACGGCCAGATCGGTCTGCAGAAGGCGCCGGGCACCGAGCGCAGCTATTACAAACCGCGCGAGGCCTACACCTTGAAGCGCGAGGTCGAGCGTCAGCGACAACGACAGGTGGCGTTCTACGAACAGACCGATCTGCAGGCGCAGTTGGATCTGGGCGCCGACCTCGGCGCCGCGGCGGCGCGCAATCCGGCCTTCAACGCCGATCTGACCGCGCCGGTGCGCGACATGGTCAACACCTACGTCTGGTCCGCCGACGGCGGCACCTATGCCGAAAGCGAGGGCTTCAGCACCGAGTTGACCGAGAGCTTCAGCGTCGGACGTTCGGTGGAAATCGGCGTGGGTTTCAACTTCAGCGTGTTCTTCACCTTGTTCGGCGGCGGCGTGTCGATCGACGGCGAACTCGGCAGCACCTTGACCACCGGCTTCAGCGCGACCAAATCGCTGAGCCGCGAGCGGGCGTTGAAGCTGGAGGTGGAAGCCGAGCCCGATCCGTTGCCGTTCCGCTACGACGAGGACGACAAGCTGGTCGAAGAGGCGGTGCCGGGCAAGGTCGACGGCTATCGCTTCATGAGCTTCTTCCTGGCCAATCGCAGCGAGCATGCGGCGAGCTTGTTCGATCAGGTGATCGATCAGCATTGGCTGTACAGCTCGCAAGACCCCAACGCGGCCGCGCTGCGCCAGGCCCGCGCCCGTCGCCAGGGCACCGCGCCTTGGCGGGTGTTGCACCGGGTGACCTACGTCAGCCGGATTCCGCCGCGGTTCCAGGCGGTGCCGCCGTTGAGCGATCGCGGCGCCGAGCCGGAAGCGCCCAATCAAGCGCAAAACGCGGTGTTTCTGAGCTTGGTGCGGGCCAAGCTGCCCGCGCGCGGCGCCTCGGCGGCGGAGATTTCCGCCGCCGTGCAAGCGGTGCTCGACAGCGATACCGAGGCCTTGCTGCCGTGGTGGGCGCAGTTCCGCCAGGCGGCGCGGATCGCCAATTCGCCGCAGCAAAAGCAGTTGGCTCAGATCACCGGCGACGCCATCGCCTATGCGATCTCGGTGATCGGCGCGGCGGCCTGAGCGCGGCCGGGCCGGGTCCGATGCGTCCGTGGCGATGCATCGGACCTGGCGCGCATCGCCGCGCGGTTGTGTGATTGCAGACCCGTTCCGGCGTGCCATCGCGAGCTAGGGTTCGCTACACCCGCCGCGCGGCAGATCGCCGCGGTCACGGCCGCACAAGGATGTCGCAAGGGATGGATCGCGCTCATCGCAGCCGGACTCCGCAGGCCGCCGCTTCGCCGGCCGGACGCGGCGGTGCGCCGGCGGCTTGCCGCGATTCCCGCTCGCGCCGTCGCCGCTGCGGCGATCCGCCGGTCCGGCACGGCGAACCCAACCTTCCCGAACGATGCGCGCCCAACCCGCGCGCATCGCGACGGATCGCGGCCGCGGACGGAGCCGCGGTCCTTCGCGTCGGGCGGCCTTCGTCGCCGGCGTCCGAGACGGCCGGGACAGGACGGTCCCGACGGTCCCACCATCCTTGGAGAGGACGATGAACAAGAAGCCACGTATCAAGCTGCTGATGGCCTGCTGTGCGTTCGCGATCGGTGTCGGCGTCAGTCTTACCGCGTTCGCGCGGCCGTGCTGCAGCAGCTGCGATCCGGACGATCCGGATTCGCGGTGTTGGGCCATTTGCACCCCGGGCTGCTGAGCCCAGGCAGGCGGGAAGGGGGCCTCGGCCTGCTTCCCGCGCGCCGCCCGGCGTCGCCGATGGCGATCCGGGCGGCGCGCAGTAACCCCGGCGCAATGCCGCGGGTGGCGGGCGATCCCGCGATGTCGGCATTGGTTGTTCGCGCTGCTGCGCCGGGTCCGCGCAAGGTTGGCGCGGTGCCGCGCGTGCGCCGGTGAGAGGCTGGCCGGTCGCGGCCATTTAGGACAAAAACAGGCCGCAATGCGGCGTAGTCTGATCCGCGTCGCCCCGCTGGCCGATGGGGCCGCCGCGGTCTCGCGCCTCGCTTCGGCAAGGCCATGCGATGGGCCGCATTCGCGCCGATCCGCCGCCGATGTCGAATTCGGCGCGGCTGGATCGTCGTGTCAGGCGAGTCGGGATGAATGCGTCGCACGCACGCCCGGCTTGGCATCGAGTCCGATCAGGAGAAACAGCATGTCCCGATATCTGCCGATCGCCGCGGCGCTGTTGGCGTTGCCGCACTTGTTGGCGGCCGCCTCGCGCAACGACGTTGCCGCGCGCATGAGCCGGCCGCAGTTGGTGTGCGAGCGAATGCAGGGCGCTTGTGTCGCCCGATACGATGAAGCGACGCGTGCGCGCCGGCCCGGCGAGCGTGCGGGCGTGGCGGCGACGCGTCGTTACTTGCAGCCCTGAGGCTGGAGGTCCCGGGTTAGGAGCTGCGCGAGCTGCGACCGCGAAAATCGAACGACCGCGTCATCCCAAACCAACGCCGTTACTCGATTTTCGCGGTCGCAGCTTGCGCAGCTCCTACAGGGGGTTTTGCGGCCACGCTTTCAGCGCGGTGCGCAGCACTTCGCGCAATTGCGCTGGCGTCGCGCCGTCGCGGGCCTGGATCGACAGGCCTTGCACCACCGTCGACAGGAACTTCGCCAGTTCGGCCGCGTCGGTATCGCCGGCTACGTCGCCTTCGCGTTGGCCGCGTTCGATCCGGGCGCGGAAGCCGGCTTCGATCGAGGCCCGGTGCGCGGCCAGTTCCTCGCGCAAATGCGCCGCCTGGCCCAGGCCGCCGACTTCGGCGGCGACCAACATGCAACCGGCGCGCGATTCGCACGCGCCGAAGCCTTCGGCGATATCGGCGAACAAGCGTTCGAACGATTCGCGCGCGCCGGCTCCGTCGGCGTTCAACGCCGCGCCATGCCGCTGGCGGAACTGCTGCAGATAGCGCTGCATCGATTCGCGGAACAGCTGCTCTTTGCTGCCGAACGCCGAGTACAGACTCGGCGGGGCGATGCCCATCGCCGCGGTCAGATCGCTCAGCGAGGTGGCTTCATAGCCCTGGCGCCAGAACAACAGCATCGCCGTTTCCAGCGCCGCCTCGCGGTCGAACGCGCGCGGCCGGCCGCGCGGGCGGGCCGGCTTTTTCGCCGACGCGGCATCGCCGTCGGCGGGTTGCGGAACTGCAACGCCTATTTCCATAGCGATCGATAATAAATTCATTGACCGCCCCCGGGCAAGCGCTCAGACTCGCCTGCGGCCTCGGCTGTGTCGGTGTTCGACGCGAGCGCCGCTTTCGCTGTTTCCCGCCACGAAAACAGGAATCCCCATGAGCCTGACGCTCTACGACATCTCCGTTCCGGCCTTCACCCGCGGCCTGGACACGCTGTCCCATCTGCTCGACAAGGGCGCCGCCCATGCCGATGAACACGGCATCGAGCATTCGGTGCTGATCGGCGGGCGGCTGGCGCCCGACATGTACACCCTGATCGGCCAGGTGCAGTCGGCCAGCGACGCGGCCAAGTTCGGTGCGGCGCGGTTGGCGGGGATCGCGCCGCCGAGTTTCGCCGATACCGAAACCACCCTGGACGAGTTGCGCGCGCGCATCGGCAAGACCCGCGATTTCCTCGATACCGTCGCTCCGGACAGCATGAACGGGCAGGAGGATCGGGAAATCGTCATCCGTCCGGGCGGGCGCGAGTTGAAGTTCGCCGCGCGCGATTACATCCGCGGCTTCGTCTTGCCCAACTTCTATTTCCACCTCACCACCGCCTACGGAATCCTGCGCCACCAGGGCGTGCCGCTGGGCAAGATGGACTTCCTGCGCGGCGCCGCCTGAGCGGGGCCGCGTCCGTCGCGCGCGCCGGGATAGCCTAGAATGGGCCTCGGCGTAGCGCGCGATCGCGCACGCGCGCAGCGTCGGATCAAGACGCCGCCGCGACGCCAGGACCTGGATCTTTCCCTAGTGACGTATCCGCCCGACATCGACGAACGCTGGATGCGCCACGCGCTCGCCCTGGCCGAGCGCGCCGAGCGCGACTACGACGAAATCCCGGTCGGCGCGGTGCTGGTGTCGGCCGCCGGCGAGGTGCTCGGCGAAGGCTGGAACCGCAACATCGGCGATTTCGATCCCAGCGCCCACGCCGAGATCGTCGCCTTGCGCGAAGGCGGCCAACGCATCGGCAATCACCGTTTGCTCGGCACCACCTTGTACGTGACCTTGGAGCCGTGCGCGATGTGCGCGATGGCGATGGTGCACGCGCGGGTCGCGCGGGTGGTGTACGGCGCCGGCGATCCCAAGACCGGCGCGGCCGGCAGCGTGTTCGATCTGCTCGCCGACCCGCGCCACAACCATCGGGTGGCGGTGCAGGGCGGGGTGCTCGGCGAAGAAGCCGGCGCGAGGTTGACCGCGTACTTCCGCCGCAAGCGCGGCAAGCCGGCCTGAGCCGGCCGCCACGGCGGCGCTTCAGCGCACCGCGGCGACCGCCGCGCGCGCTTCCTCGCTGAAGCGTTGCGCTTCCTGCTGCGAATACAACTGCCCGGCGAGTTGGGCGATCGCGCGCTGCGGATCGCCGCCGGTGGCATCGAAGGCTTCCTGACACAGCAGCCCGGCGATCGGGCCGAGATAGTTCAGCGCCACTTGTTCCAAGGCCTGACGCACGCGCGGATTGACCACCACTTCCGGCGGCGCTGTGCCGTCGGCGGCCGGCGCGGGCGCCGACGGCGCGGCGTATTGCTGCCCGCCCAGATCCTGCTCGAACCCGCCCAGCAGCCATTCCACCGACGACTCGCTCAGCGGCGCGCGCCCGGCCGGCAGCGCGGAGATGCCGCTGCTTTCAAAGCGCATCTTGACCGAGGACACCATCGACAGGCGTTGCACCGCTTCTTCGTTGCGCAGCATCCGGTACACCACTTCCTGCACCTGCCCGCTGTGCAGGCGGACGATGCAGGAGTGATTGTCTTCGGTGACCAGGTAAGCGAAGCCGGAGGAGCGCTTCTGCGCCAGCGTCTTGAGCTCGCGCAGCACCTGCACCAGCGGTCGGAACTCATTGCTCATGCCGGGCTCCCTGAGTCCTTAGATCGGCGTGCGAAGAGACGGCGGTCAGCGCGAGAGCTTGGCCAACCGCTCCATCGCCACCCGCACGCTGTAGGACAGACGCGAAATGGCGCGGGCCAGCTTGCCGATTTCGTCCTTGAGCTCGGTCTCGTCGATGGTGTGGCCCCATTTGCCGACGCTGAGTTCTTCGGCGACGGTGGTCAGGTGCTGGATCGGCTTGAGCACGCGGCTCCAGATCAGGCCCCACTGCAGGCCCAGGATCAGCACGCACACCAGCAGGCCGATGCCGCCGATCCACAGCGACTGGCGCCAGATCGCCTTGTTGACGTCGCTCTTGGGATAGGCCGCGACCAGGCTGAAGCCCCAGTTCGGCACCTCCTGACGGTTCACCACCCAGTCGCCCGGGTTTTCGGCGGCGATGCGCGTGATCTCGCCCGGATCGGTGGTGGCGCCCACCTTGGAGTGAAAGCGCAGCTTGTCCTTGCTGTCGAACACCGCGATGAAGCCCGAGTCGAGCACCTGGCTGGCGTCGACGACTTCCGACAGCACCTTCAGGTCGGTCTTGTAGCCGACGTACCACACGCCGATCGGGCGCAGGCTGTCGTTGTCGGTGAAGATCGGCTCGTAGCCGGTGACGTAAGGCGTGCCGAGAATGTCGACCACGCCGTAGAAGTTCTCGCCCTTGCGCATGTGCGGGATCACCTGGCCGAGCGGATCGAGCTGGGTGCCGATCGCGCGGCTGCCGTCGTCCTTGCGCACGTTGGTGGCCACGCGCACGAAGTCTTCGCCGTCGCGGGCGAACAAGGTGGCGGTGCCTTCGGCGATGCTGGTCACGCCGTCGACCAGGGCGAAGTTGTTGGCCTGCGACACGCCGCCGAGGACCAGATCGTTGGTGGTGCGGCCGCCGACGGTGACGCGCCCGCCCAGGTTGGCCGAGCCGTAGCGGCGGCCTTCGCTGCGCAACAGGCGCATGGCGTCGTGGGTGCGGTCGAGCATGATCGAGCGGGTGACCCCGAACAGACTCTGCAGCGCCAGGGTGCGGCGTTCGATCGACTGGGCCGCGTCCTCGCGCACGTGGCGCGCCTGCAGCACCGCCAGCACGATGGTCAGCGCGACCACCGACACCAGCACCAGCGCCAATACGGGCAGCAGCAGGCGCACCCGCAACGAGTGAAGAAACATCGGATTATTCCCCTGAAGCGCGTTGATGAATGAGTGCGATCCGAACCGCGGCTAAGCGGATCCGCGGACGATGCGCCTGAGCGCCCGGAGCGTGATGCGCGCAACTACCGCCCGACGGCAGCGGTAAGGTAGCGGCATCGATTTTTGTTGTGCAATGCGACCTTAGCTCGCATCGACGGTACCGCGTCGGCGTTATGGAAGCGGGCCTGCGCTGGTGCGGTGCGATGGCGGGGCGGTTGCGGTGGGTCGCTTGCGCGTCGCGCGTGAAACAGGGTGATTGTGTTATCACGCGGAACTGCGTTGGCTTTTGTTGAGTGCGGCGCAGCATATCCGGGTCGGTGCGCCGCGATTCGTGAGGACAGTCGCAGAAAGAATTCCTGTCGCCCGGCTGTCGCCGGCGGCGACGGCTAACTGTGAGGAGCGCTCATGCGGTCTGTGCTGGCGGACACGCGACGCGGACGCCGGCTCGGCGAGGGCGACGCTCGCCGAGTGATGTCGGTCGCATCCGCGCTCGCACGACGGTTGCGTTTGCGTTGCCGAAGTTTGCGTGCGGCGGAGTACGCTGCTGTCGACGCGGCCCGCGAATTTCCCTGATTTGCGGCGGAATCGATTCGCCGCTCAAACGCCGCATACCCGAATCCGTCGTCGACGTCGTGGAGCGGATTTCGATAGTGCGACGTCGTTCTGATTCAGTCGCGCTTCTTGCGTCCGTTGTCGCGATCGAACTCGCGCTTCACTTCCGCGTCGAGCATGCTCACGCTCATGCGCGCTTCGCGGCCCAGATTGATCGACGCGGCCAACACGAACAACACCCCGCACATGGCCAGGCCGGTGGGCACGCCGCGAAGTCGGTAATCGGTGAATTGATCGATGCCGATCGACAGGCTGGTGGCGACGAAGGCGGTCATCGCCGCGTACAGCAACTGCAGGCAGATCAGGATCAGCCGCACCCGCCGCCGATGCAGGATGATCCGCGCTTCCAGATACTGGCGCGCGTGATCGTCGACGGTGTCTTCCAGCGTCGCCAGTTGCTGGCGCATGCGGTCGACCACGCGGGCCAGACGGTTGTTGGAGGACACCAGCAGCGATGCGGTCGCGGTCAGGAAGAACGCCGGCGTGATCATCGCCGAGACCACGGTGTAGTGGGAGCTTAGTTGCAGCGGGTCGGGCATGGCGGACTCCGGGGTGGGCTGCGGATGCGGGCGAGGGCGGTGCGGACGGCGGCCCGATTCAGGTCGGCGCCTTGGCCCAGCGCTTGACCGCGTTGGCGTGGCCGTGGTCCATCTCCTCGTTGACCGCCTCGACCGCCAGCGAGGATTCGCGCGCCAGCAGCAGGCTGGCGGCGAACATCGCCAGCACGCCGAAGGCGGCCAGAATGGTCGGCACCAGGCCCAGCCGGTAGCCCAGCACCGCGTCGCCGGCCACGGTCAGGCTGGTGCCGACGAAGAAGCTGATCGCGGTGTACAGCAGCTGGCTGCCGCGCAGGATGATGCGGCTGCGCTTCTTCTGCCGCAGGATGTGGCGCTCGACCAACTCGCGTTCTTCCGGGTCCTCGGTCTCGGCCAGTTCCTTGAGCAGCACCCGGGCGCGGTCGATCACCCGGGCCAGGCGGTTGTTGGCCGACAGCAGCAGCGAGGCGGTCGCGGTCAGGAAGAAGGCCGGGGCCAGCATCGCGGTCAGGATCGCGTAGTGGACGTCTGGGGCGCTGGTGCTCATCGCGGCGGCATCGGGGAGGCGGTGGGCTATGATGCCGCGACACGGACACGACGGCGAGGCTATGACCGACAAGACTGCGCACGAGCACCGGCTGATCTGGATCGATCTGGAGATGACCGGCCTGGACACCGACCGCGATTCGATCCTGGAGATCGCCACCGTGGTCACCGACGCGCAGCTCAATGTGCTGGCCGAGGGCCCGGAACTGGCGATCGCCCACCCGCTGGAGCGGCTGGAGGCGATGGACGAATGGAACCGCAACCAGCACGGCAAGTCGGGCCTGTGGAAGCGGGTGATCGAGCAGGGCGTGGCGATGGCCGATGCCGAGAGCCGGACCCTGGATTTCCTCGCCCAATGGGTCGCGCCCAACACCTCGCCGATCTGCGGCAACTCGATCTGCCAGGACCGCCGCTTCCTGCACCGCTGCATGCCGCGGCTGGAGAAGTACTTCCACTACCGCAATCTCGACGTCAGCACGATCAAGGAACTCGCGCGCCGCTGGGCGCCGGACGTGCTGGCCGGGCTGGGCAAGGACAGCAAGCACACGGCGCTGAGCGATGTGATGGATTCGATCGCCGAGCTCAAGCATTACCGCGCGGCGATGGGGAAGTTGGGCGGCGAGGGTGGGTGAGGGTGGCGATTGCGTGCTTGGCGGCGTCGCGACAAGTCGCTGGATCCCCGCGTTCGCGGGGATGACGACCTGCGCGGGGATGACGACCTGGGAGATTCACGACGCAACCTGCCTCACGTCATTCCCGCGAAGGCGGGAATCCAGAGACTTCAGAGTCATGTCGCGATAAGGCCCTGGATCCCCGCGTTCGCGGGGATGACGGCTTGTGATAGCTGCCGCGCACCCGCCTATCGTCATTCCCGCGAAGGCGGGCTCCGCTCCACTTCGGCGGAGCCGAACATCCAGAGACTTCAGAGTCATGCCGCGATAAGGCCCTGGATCCCCGCGTTCGCGGGGATGACGGCTTGTGAGAGCTGCCGCGCACCGACCTATCGTCATTCCCGCGAAGGCGGGAATCCAGAGACTTCAGAGTCATGTCGCGATAAGGCCCTGGATCCCCGCGTTCGCGGGGATGACGATCTGGGAGATTCGCGATGCGACTGTTTAACGTCATTCCCGCCAATGCGGGAATGACGGGCAGGAGCAGAGCGACGCTTAGCCGACGCGAGCCGTCAACTCTTCGGCTTGGCCGGCGCAGCCGCGACATCGCCATCGTCGGCCACCGCCTTGGTCAACACCTCGCCGATCGGCCGCCCGTCGGCATCGTGGTGATACACGTGCAGATCGCGCTGCGGGTACGGAATGTTGAGGCCCTTGCCGATCAGCTCGTTGCGGATGCCTTCGACCAGATCGCTGCGGGTGCGCATCAGGTTGGCGGTCTTGACCCAGGCGCGCAGTTCCAGATTGACGCTGCTTTCGGCCAAGGCCGTCACCAGCACTTCCGGCGCCGGGTCCTGCAACACGTTGGCGTGGGCCTTGGCCAGCGTCAGCAGGGTGTCCTTCGCGGTCTTCAGATCGTCGTCGTAACCCACGCCGACGGTGAGGTCGATCCGGCGCTTGGGGTTGGCGGTGAAATTGATGATGACCGCGGTGGTGATCAGGCTGTTGGGCAGCACGATGACCCGGTTGTCGATGGTGCGCAGGCGGGTCTGGAACACCCGGATCTGCTCGACCGTGCCTTCCACGCCCGCGGCCTGGACGTGATCGCCGGCGCGGAACGGGCGCAGCACGATCAGCATCACGCCCGAGGCGATGTTGGACAACGAGTCCTTCAGCGCCAGGCCGATCGCCAGACCGGCCGCGCCCAGCACCGCCAGCACCGAGGTCATCGGCACGCCGACTTGCTGCAAGGCCGCGACCGCGACCACCACCACCATCGCCGCGTAGGCGATGTTGCGCAGGAAGCCGCGCAAGGTGACTTCCATGTTGGCCCGGGTCATCGCGCGCTCGAGCGCGCGCGACAGCCACTTGGCCAGCCACAGCCCGATCAGCAGCACCGTCAGCGCGCTGAGCAGCTTCAACCCCGAGCTCTGCGCCCAGGCGCTCAGCTTGTCGATGTCCAAGCCGGCCTCAAGTCCCAGCAGGGACTTGGGCACCAGCGCTTGTGCGGCGTCTTGAGCGGGTTGTTTCGCCATCGATCGCTCAGGCCTTGGCCTTCGCCTTGGCCAGACGCAGCCAGGTGTCGACCACGGTGTCGGGATTGAGCGACACCGACTCGATGCCTTGCTCCATCAGCCACTCGGCCAGATCCGGATGATCGCTCGGGCCCTGGCCGCAGATGCCGACGTACTTGCCCTTGGCGCGCGCGGCCGAGATCGCCATCGCCAGCAGCTTCTTCACCGCCGGATCGCGTTCGTCGAACAGGTGGGCGACGATCGCCGAATCGCGGTCCAGGCCCAGGCTGAGCTGGGTCAGATCGTTGGAGCCGATCGAGAAGCCGTCGAAGATCTCCAGGAACTCGTCGGCCAGCAACGCGTTCGACGGCACTTCGCACATCATGATGATCTTCAGGCCGTTCTCGCCCTGCTTGAGGCCGTTCTTCTCCAGCACCTCGACCACCCGGCGGCCTTCGTCCAGCGTGCGCACGAACGGAATCATGACCCAGCAATTGGTCAGGCCCATCTGCTCGCGCACCTTCAGCACCGCCTGGCATTCCAGGGCGAACGCGTCGGAGAACGACGGGTCGACGTAACGGCTGGCGCCGCGGAAGCCGATCATCGGGTTTTCTTCATGCGGCTCATAACGCGAGCCGCCGATCAGGTTGGCGTACTCGTTGGACTTGAAGTCCGACAGACGCACGATCACCGGATGCGGCGCGAACGAGGCGGTGATGGTGGCGATGCCTTCGGCCAGGCGATCCACGTAGAACTGCACCGGATCGCCGCCGTAGCTGGCGATCTTTTCGTCGATCTTCTTCTTGGTCGCCGCATCCTGCGAGGCGTAGTCCAGCAGCGCCTTGGGATGGATGCCGATGTGGCTGGCGATGATCATTTCCAGGCGCGCCAGGCCGACGCCGGCGTTGGGCAGCATGGCGAAATCGAACGCGCGCTCGGGGTTGGCGACGTTCATCATCACCTTGAGCGGCGCCGGCGGCATCTTGTCCAGATCGGCGACATGGCGCTCGAAGGGCAGGGCGCCGTTGTAGATGTAGCCGGTGTCGCCTTCCGAGCAGCTGACGGTGATGACTTCGCCGTCCTTGATCGTTTCCAGCGCATTGCCGGTGCCGACCACCGCGGGCACGCCGAGTTCGCGCGCGATGATCGCGGCGTGGCAGGTGCGGCCGCCGCGGTTGGTGACGATCGCGGCCGAGCGCTTCATCACCGGTTCCCAGTCGGGATCGGTCATGTCGGCGACCAGCACGTCGCCCGGTTGCACCCGGCTCATGTCGTCCAGGCTGCGCACCACGCGGGCCACGCCCGAACCGATCTTCTGGCCGATGGCGCGGCCTTCGGCGATCACTTCGCCGCGCTTTTCCAACTGGTAGCGCTCGATCTGGGTGGCCTTGCCGCGCGACTTCACCGTTTCCGGGCGCGCCTGGACGATGAACAGCTTGCCGCTGACGCCGTCCTTGGCCCATTCCACGTCCATCGGACGGCCGTAATGCTTTTCGATCACCAGCGCCTGCTTGGCCAGCTCATGCACGTCGGCATCGTCGATCGAGAACTTGGCGCGCAGATCGGCCGGAGTGTCCTCGGTGCGCACGCGCTCGCCGGGCTGGTCGGAATAGACCATGCGCAACTGCTTGGCGCCGACGCTGCGGCGCAGGATCGCCGGCTTGCCCTGGCTCAGGGTGGGCTTGTAGACGTAGAACTCGTCCGGATTGACCGCGCCTTGCACGACCATCTCGCCCAGGCCGTAGCTGGAGGTGATGAACACCACGTCGCGGAAGCCCGATTCGGTGTCCAGGGTGAACAGCACGCCGGAGGCGCCGACGTCGGAGCGCACCATCAACTGCACGCCGGCCGACAGGAACACGTCTTCGTGCTTGAAGCCGTGGTGCACGCGGTAGGCGATGGCGCGGTCGTTATACAGGCTGGCGAAGACTTCCTTGACCTTGCGGACGACATCGTCCTCGCCGGTGACGTTGAGGAAGGTTTCCTGCTGGCCGGCAAAGGAGGCGTCGGGCAAATCCTCCGCGGTGGCCGAGGAGCGCACCGCCACGGCCACGTCGCCGCCGCCGTTTTCGCTGCACAGCTTGCGGTAGGCGGCGCGGATGTCCTGGTCCAGGTCCGGCTGCAGCGGCGCGTCGATGACCCAGCCGCGGATTTCGCCGCCGGCCTGATTCAGCGCGGGGACGTCTTCCACGTCCAGCGTGGCCAGCTTGTCGAAGATGCGCTGGTGCAGGTTGTTGTGGGCGATGAAGGCCTTGAACGCCTCCGAGGTGGTCGCATAGCCGCCGGGAACCGATACGCCCAGGTTCGCCAGATTGCCGATCATCTCGCCAAGCGAGGAGTTCTTGCCGCCTACGCGGGCCAGGTCGTTGAGGCGCAGCGCGTGCAGCCAGAGGATGTTCTCGTTCAAGACACACTATCTCCGTGGGGGGCGAGGACGCGTCGGGCGCGGCCAAGACGCTATGATCGCCCGTGCGTCCGGGGCATACAAGCTTGATCCGGCGGGCTTTTTCGTATTGGTGCAGCTTTCCCGAGAGGTTATCGATGGCAGGAACCCGCCCGGTTTTCTACGTTTCCGACGGCACCGGCATCACCGCCGAGACCATCGGCCACAGTCTGCTGACCCAGTTCACCGAAACCCGTTTCGTGACCGACCGCCTGCCTTTCGTCGACAGCGTCGAGCGCGCCCAGGAGGCCGCGGCCAAGATCCGCGAGGCCGCGGTGACCTACGGGGTGCGCCCGGTGGTGATCAATTCGTGCATGGACGGCGAGGTCGGCGCGGCCCTGGCCGAGAGCGGGGCGCTGATGCTGGACGTATTCGCGCCGTTCATCGAGCCGCTGGAGCGGGAGCTGCACGAGACCCGCCAGCGCCGGATCGGCCAGGCCCACGGCATCGCCGACTTCGATACGTATCACCGGCGCATCAACGCGATGAACTTCGCCCTGACCCACGACGACGGCCAGAGCGTGGACTACAACGACGCCGACCTGATCCTGGTAGCGGTTTCACGCGCCGGCAAGACCCCGACCTGCGTGTATTTGGCCCTGCATTACGGCGTGCGCGCGGCCAACTACCCGCTGACCGAGGAAGACCTGGAGCACGACCGCCTGCCGCCGCGGCTGCGGCCCTACCGCAACAAGCTGTTCGGCCTGACCATCGACCCGGTGCGGCTGCAGCAGATCCGCCAGGAACGCCGGCCCAACTCGCGCTACGCCCAGTTCGACACCTGCAAGCGCGAGGTCGCCGCGGCCGAGACGATGTTCCGCGCCGAGCGGATTTCGACGTTGAGCACGACGCATACCTCGATCGAGGAGATCGCCAGCAAGGTGCTGACGACGTTGGGGATTCATCGCGAGATGTTCTGACTTGGGGCGGGGGAGCGGGGTGCGGGTGGTTCCACCGCGCTCCCGTCTGCCGTCATTCCCGCGCAGGCGGGAATCCAGAGACTTCAGAGACATGTCGCGATAAAGCCCTGGATCCCCGTGTTCGCGGGGATGGCGGCTTGAGAGAGACGCCGCGCGGCTACCTATCGTCATTCCCGCGAAGGCGGGAATCCAGAGGCTTCAGAGCCATGCCGCGATAAAGCCCTGGATCCCCGCGTTCGCGGGGATGGCTGCTTGAGAGAGGCGCTGAGCAGCTACCTATCGTCATTCCCGCGAAGGCGGGAATCCAGAGGCTTCAGAGTCATGCCGCGATAAAGCCCTGGATCCCCGCGTTCGCGGGGATGACGAGCGAAGGCATACCGCGATCGGCGACCTCACAACGTTCCGCTCAAGCGCCATCGATGATGGATAAGAGTTGCGCGGCAGGCGCGCAAACACGCATCGCCACGACATCGCACGGGACGGTCAAGAAAGAGCAGGGAAGTCCGTCGCCTCGAAGGCTGAATGGGCCGCCGGTTCGAGCCTGCGTGGAGGCTCCGGCGCGCATCGCGAAAGAGCCTATAAATTAAGGGTTTTCGGCCGTTTCGTCAATCCTGCCGCGAGCGCCTTTACAAGAGTAGGATCGCGTGCATGAGCCAATCCGCTTCCCGCTTCGCGCGCATCCCCAAACTCAGCCGCTTCGGTTGGCTGATGGGCCTTTACTCCGAGAACCACGAACGCCTCACCCGCATGTTCGCGCCGGCCGGACTGGCGCGCGGCACTTACTTGTCCAGCGTCGGCGACGGCCTGGACTTGCGCCTGGACGTGATCGAGCAACATCGCTACACCACCGAAATGCGCTTGACGTATGCGCTGTTGGACCCGCTGACCGGCGAGCCCGATCCCTCCGCCTATCTGCGCCTGTACCACGATGCGCATCAGGTCGAGGCCACCCATTGCTACGTCGGCCGACGCTGGCAGGACGCCATCGGCATGTACCCGCCGCCGGCCCAAGTGATCGGTCACCGGATGCGGATGAATACTTTTTTAGGAAAGTGGCTCGAGTATCTAGCGGAACGTGGCCATGGCATGGCAAGATTGCGCCCCGTCGAACACGACCCGGCTTCACCCGATCCACACGGACCTGGTTTAGCCGGAGCGGCAAAAAAACTTAGCGATGACCGCTTGACGACATCGCTGAATAGCCGCTAAGATGTTCGTCTTTCCAGCACGTGGGGCCATAGCTCAGCTGGGAGAGCGCTACAATGGCATTGTAGAGGTCGCCGGTTCGATCCCGGCTGGCTCCACCACTCTTCAGAATTGAAAGGGTTTTTGAAGGGTTAGCTGCAAGTACAAATCAGTTTTGTCCCCATCGTCTAGAGGCCTAGGACATTACCCTTTCACGGTAGCGACCGGGGTTCGAATCCCCGTGGGGACGCCAAACACGAATCAGGGCTCGGGAAACCGGGCCCTGATTCGTTTTGCGTGGGCGAAAGAGCGTGTTCGGCTTCAACGCGGCGATGCCGAGGCGGTCGTGGCGATTGTCGAAAAACAGGCGGCAGGGCAACCTGATCGACGGCCCCTTGGGAGATAAGGAATGGTCGCCAAGCGCATATTTCGTTCGGATGAGAGCTTCGATGCGGAGGGGATCACGCGCAGCATGATTCCTGCGTTCCTCGAGTCGCGCGGGTTCACCGCCATCAGCGATGAACAACGATCGTTCGGGAAGACCGTGCAGCAGATCATTCGCGCCCGGAATCCTTCGGGCGAGCTGATCGCCGCTCATGTCCGGCTGTGTTGGCATCGAGAGAAAGGCAACCACAAGCAGCAGCGCTACTCAGCCACGCAGTTGCTATCGAAGATTCGGGACGGGAACTGGATCGAATCGCTGGAAGCCAAAGTAAGGCGGGACCGAGCTAAAGGCGCGACCCATACGCTGGTAGTTCAGCGAGAAGGGGACCGCATCAGCGATGCTGTGCTTATTCCGCTGGCTCAGCTGGTCGAGGCCTGGGCGGCGCAGCGCGATCTCAGCGCGGCGTTGATAGCTGAAGGCCGATTCAGGCACAAGCGAAAGAACCATGCCATGAACGGTTCGAGCCCGACGCTGTGGCTGCATGATGAGCAAGCTCCGGAACTGCGAAACGTACTGCGCACAAGACCGGGCGTGGTAGATCTGATGGAGGAACGCCCGGCGGGTGGTCATCCTGCGTCGGACGACACGTTCGACGATCTGCTCGGTATCGACGCGGCCTTGCTTGGAAACGACGGGGCCGTGCGAATCCAGGTCGTACGCTCGTATGTCAAGCGCGATGAGAAAGTGCGTGCGGCGGTAATCGCGCGTGCGCGCGGCAGCTGCGAGCGTGAAGGGTGCGGTGCATCGCGCGATTTCCGCGGCTTCCTCGATGTCCACCATATTCTTGGCGTCGACAAGAGCGACCGCGTCTGGACCTGCGTGGCGCTCTGTCCTAACTGTCACCGCGAGGCGCATCTTTCTCCGCAGGCCACTAAGATCAACGAGCAGCTATCCACGTTCGCGAGCCAATTCAAGGGTACTGGCGGGCGGGCCGAATCGCCGCGCTGACTAGAAGGGCGGAGAGGGAGCAAGCGTCGAATTTCGCGCCAGTCGGGCGCCAAGGCGACTGGATGGAGGGTCGACAAAACGGGCGACGGCGATACCGCCGTCGCCCGCCTTGAGTGCGGCTGACTTCGAACTCAGTCGGCCGAGGCGGCGTACATGCCGTTGTGCACGGTCTCCAGGATGTCGTTGTAGCTGCCGGTCGACCACTCCTGCCCCTTGCGCGGCGCATACAGCGTCATCGTCGCCGGGATCGCGCGCGTGGCGGGCTGGCTCAGCGAGCGGTCGAATTCGGCGACGGCTTCGAGCAGCTTCTTGGTCTTGAGCTTGGCCGGGTCGCCCTTGGCCGCCAGCACCTCTTGCAGGCGCGCGTTCAGCGCCGGCACGGTGCATTCGAGTTCGACGTTGCTGATGCGGCCGTTCTTGACGTGTTCGTTGGCCGTTTCCTGGTTCGACACGCCGCGGCACTGGGCGGTGGCGGCGAGCTGGTTCACCCGCTTGATCGACGCGGCGATGGCGGGCTTGGCCTTTTTCTTGTCGACCTTGGGCATGTCTTCCAGGATCGCGTCGGCGAAGCCCTGGTACTGCTGTTCCAGGCTGCTGGTGTCGGCCAGTTCGGTGAGGTCGAAGGCTTCGCCGGTGGAATACTGCGGCTTGAGGTAGGCGTTGAGCTGGGTGGCGGCTTCCACGTCCTGCCTGAGCGCGACGCGGGCGTAGAGTTCGGCGACCTGCTCGGGCTTCATGGTGTTCTTGGGCGCGCGCGACTTGGCGGCCTTGGGCGGCTTGGCCGCGTGCGCCGGTTCCAAGGCCGGTGCGAGCACGGCCGGGATCAGCAGGGCGGCGAGAAGGGCGTTGCGGAGGGTGTTGAGGGGCATGCTGCGATCCTTTGCGGAATATTGAGGCTTAAGGGCCGCTCGAAGCGGCCGCTGGGTGGGAGGGGCCGGTGGACGGCCGCCGCTACAGCTAGACGAACGAGGGCACCCGTTCCAGTACGCCGCCGGCGTAGTCGCGCTGGAACGGCAGGTCCGGGCGGTGGGCGTAGCCGATATAGCAATCGCAGCGGGCGTTGGGGCAGGCGCGGCGGCGCAGTTGCGCGGCGAAGCTGCCGTCGTACAGGTTGCCCAGCGGCTCGGCGACGAAATGGCAGCGGCGCACGTCGCCGTCGCCGTCGACCGAGACCACGTTTTCGCCGGTCAGGCACGGCGCGCCGAGGCTCGGCGCGGGTTCGAGGTTGTAGCGGAAATGCGGGTCGATCGCTTGCAGGCGTTCGATCTGGGCCGGGTCGTAGTAACCCGGCGGACGTTCGTCGTAGGCGTTGAGCCACAGCGGCGTGGTCGGCGGAAGCTGCGCGCGCATGGCTTCGATTTCGTCCATGTGCTCATGCATCGCGACCATGCCGATGCTGTGGCGCACGCCGCGGCGGGTGAGTTCGCGGCAACGCGCCAGGAAGGCCGCGCGGGTGACTTGGCTGGGGTGGTAGGTGCACCACAGCGCCAGCTTGCTCAGATCGGCCTGCTCCAGCCAGCGCATGCCGATGCACAGATTGGTCTGGATCGCGACCCGACGCAGTTGCGGCAACTGGCTCAGGGCGACCATCGCTTCGCGGTAGTGGCGACGCACCAGGCCTTCGCCCCACGGGGTGAACAGGATCGACAGCTGCGTATCCTGCCGCTGCGCCCAATCGACGAAACGGGCCAGATCTTCGGCGTCGCGGCGCAACGCGGCGCGGGTGTCGTAGGTCTTGGCGAACGGGCAATAGCCGCAGTCGTAATTGCAGCTGCTCAGGCGGCCGCGATAAAGAATCGACAGATGCGCGTTCGGCCCGAGCATGCTCAATCCAGCCGGTAGTCGTGCATGCGCTCGGCGATCTGCGCCGAGGTCAGCCACGGGCCGATGGTGTCGGCGCGGGCCAGGCCGGCTTCGGTCAGTTCGAGCAAGCCGTCGCTGGCGACGGCCAGGCCGAGGTCGAACAATTCGCGCAACTGCGGCAGGTCGTCCAGGCAATCGGCGCCGAAGCGCTCGCGGTAGGCGACGCGGTCCAGGCCCGGGCGGATCAGCAGCGATTGGATCGCGTGGCGGCGGCGTTGTTCGTCCTCGCTCAGGCGGATGCCGTAATCGGCGTAGGCGAACGAGTCCGGTTCGCGGGCGAGGTAGTGATCGAGAATCTCGGCGACGCTGCGCCGGGCCACGCCGTACTCGCTGGAATAGTGCAGGCCGGAAGCGTACGAGCGTGCGCCGCAGCCGATCCCGACCATGCCGTCGCTCTGGCAGCAGTACACCGGCGCGGCGATGTCCGGGGCGTGCGGCGCGCGGAACATGCGCATCGACACTTGCTGGTAACCGGCGGCGAGCAGGCGTTCGCGTCCGGCGCGGTACAACGCCAGACGGTCGTCGAGCGGTTCGGGTTGCAGGGCGAAGCCGCCGCGTTCGCCCTTTTTCGCTTCGATCCGGCCCAATCCGGTCAGCGGACGCACGTACAGCGGGTAGAGGTAGATTTCTTCCGGCGCGTGGGTCAGGGCGCTGTCGATGGAGGCGAGGAAACTCGACTGGGTCTGCCCGGCGATGCCGTAGATCAGGTCCAGGTTCATCGTGGCGATGCCGGCGGCGCGGATCGCATCGATCGCTTGTTCGACCACCGCGCGTTGCTGCGGCCGCACCAGGGTGCGCACTTCGGCGTCGCTGAAACTCTGGATGCCCATGCTGACCCGGTCGATGCCGCGTTCGCGGCACAGGCGCAGTTTGTCCAGGTCGACGGTTTCCGGCGAGACCTCGATGCCGGCGGGGACCGCGCGCAGGTCGATGCTGGCGTGGCGTTCGACCAGGTCGAAGACCCGCCGCAGTTGTTCGCTGTCCAGATAGCTCGGGGTGCCGCCGCCGAGGGCGAAGCGGACGAAGCGATGATCGCCCAAGGCTTGCGCGGTCGCGCGCAGCTGATGTTCCAACTGGCCCAGATAGGCCTCGACCTTGGCCGCATCCGGCCGCGCCAGGGCGAACAGATTGCAGAAGCCGCAGCGGTAGGAACAGAACGGGATGTGCAGGTACAGGAACAACGCGTCGCGGCGTTCGCCGGCCCACAGTTCGGCCAGCGATTGCGCCGGTTGCAGCGGACGGTACGCGGTCTTGTGCGGGTAGGAGTACGAGTAGGCCTGATACGGCGGCAAGCGCAGCAGTTCGGCGAGGCTGGGCGGAGTGGCGGTCTGGACGATGGCGTTCATGGATCGAGCAGGAAATGCGCGTAGGGCACGGTCATCACCGTCTCGTGGGCGAGGCGATGGCCGTGGTAGCCGTCTTCGCCGTAAGCGGTGCCGTGGTCGGAGCAGACGATGGCGAAGGCGCCGCCGCGCGCGCGCAGTGCGGCGAACAGCGGCGCCAGTGCGCCGTCGACGTAGCGCAGCGCGGCGCAGTGGCTGTCGTAGCCGTCGTGCTCGGCGCCGGGCAGGTAATGGCGATTGGGTTGGTGCAGGGCGGAGACGTTGATGAAGACGAAGCAGCGCCGTTCGCGCGCCTGATCGCTGGCCAGCCGTTCGCAGGCCAGCGCGACTTGGCGTTCGGTCGAGCCGGGCGCGGTTACGCCCAAGTCCGGATGCCAGTGGCTTTCGTCGAACAGATCCGGGAACTGCGAACCCAAGGGATTGCGCTTGTTGAAGAATCCCACGCCGCCGATGCAGATGCAGCGGTAACCGACGTCGCGCAGGCCGGAGACGATGTCGGCGCGGTAGCGGAACACATAGGTGTCCGTGGCGGTGGTTTCGCTGCCTTCGAAATCCAGCGCGAACAGCCGCGGATGCGGGCCGGGCCGGGCGGGCGTCGGCAAGAAGCCGGCGAAGAACGCGGCATGCGCGGCGTAGGTGAAGCTGCCGGGGGTGTGGCGTCGCTCCCAGCCTTGCGCCGGCAGATAGCGGCCCAGCACCGGCAGTTCGCCGCGTTCGAAGCAGTGCTGGGCGGCGTCGTAACGCAAGGTGTCCAGGGTGATCAGCAGCAGATCGCGGTGACCGACGATCGCGTGCATGTCGGGGTTGTCGAAGCGGGCGCCGGACTCAGGCATGGGCCGGCTCCGCCAGGGCGCGCGCGGACAGCGCGGCTTGGTCTTGGTAGGTGCTGTGGCCTTGCCACGGCAGGCTCAGCAGCAGATCGCCGAAGGCGTTGGCTTCCAGAATCCAACTGCGGCCGTCGCGCAGGATCAGGTCGAAGCCGATCATGCGGCTGCGCGGGAAGGCCGCGGCGGCGCGTTCGGTGGCGTCTTCCAGCAGGCCCGCGGTCTGCGTGTCGAGCCAATCGGCGAGCGCGCCGCGGCGGTTGCCCAGATGCAGATTGGTCAGCGGCGTGCGGCTGATCCGGGCCAGGCGATGGCGCGCGCGTCCGTCCAGGGCGATGGCGCGGATGTCGTAATGGCCGGCGCCGTCCGGCGCGCGCGGCTTGGCGATCCAGCGCTCGGCATAGGCGCCTTGCGCGGCGACGGCGTCGACCGCTTGCGCGATTTGGCGCGGGTCGGTGTAACGGCGCGGGCGCAGCGAGTTGTAGATCCGGGGCTGGTCGCGGTCGTCGCGTTCGTGGTCGGCCAGTTCGGCCGAGCCGTACAGCACTTCGCGGCCGCGGCGGTCGCGGCGATAGGCCAGCACGCCGGCGCCGGAGGAGCCGTAACGGGCCTTGATGAAGACCTGGCCGCTGCCGAGTTCGCGCAGTTGCGCGTAGCCGTCGACGTCGCCCAGCAAAGGCGGAATCGCAACGCCCTGGGCCTGCAACCACTGCTGGCAATCGTGCTTGTCGCTCATCCGCAGAATGTCGTCGGGCGGGTTGAGGTAGTTGGCCTCGCGCGGCAGGGCTTGCAGCAATGCGCGGAATCCGGCGTACCAGTAATGCTGATACGCCAGTTCGCCGTGACCGAGCGCGCGCGGCCGCGGCCCGGGTTGGCCGAGCGCGCGCCAGCCGCGCTCGATCAGCGCGGTGTGCAACTGCGGCGCCTCGCCGGTCGATTCGATCTTCACCAGCGCACGCGGCCGCCGTGCGATCGCATCGGCGGCCAACTCAGGCGCCTCCAGCAGGCGCTCGTAATGCAGCTCTTCGGCCGCGGGCAGGCCGCGCTCATGCAGGGCCTGTTGCAGCCCCAGGATCCGGCGGCTGCCGCGCGGGCCGATCAGCAGCCAGCCGGGATCGGCCACGGGCTACTCGGCTACGGCGACGTAGCGCTCGCCGTCGTCCTCGTCTTCATGATCGTCCAGAACCACTTCGCAGGGCAGGGCGCGCAACTTTTCCTGCCACTGCGGCGAGATGTAGTGGTGACTCAGATCGATGCGTTCGATCGAACCCAGGTACGGGCTTTCGGCCAGGGCTTGCGCGCCGACGTCGCCGATGGTGCCCAGCGACAGATCCAGGGTGCGCAGCGAACCCAGCCACGGCTGTTGCGCGACCCAGGCCGCGACTTCATCGCTGATTTCCGAATCGCGCAGGCCCAGATAACGCAGCCGGGTCGGGTCGATTTCGCCGAGCAGGTTCTGATACGGGGCCAGGCCGCCGTCGAAACCGTAGCCGTCGCTGCCCAGCCACAGCTCCAGATGGTTCAAGGCCGGCAGGGTCGAGCCGGCGATGGCGTCGACGATCGTCGACGGCAGGCCGCCGCATTCGATCGCCAGTTCTTCCAGCGCCTCGTGCTGGAACGCCTGCAGCTCCAGATTGGTCGAGCCGCGGATGCGCAGCGATTGCAGTTGCGGGAACGCGGCCAGCAGCGGGTTGTAGGAGGTCTGGATGATCCAGGAGATCTCGCAGTCCTCGTAGGTCATGTCGCCGATGAACAAGGCCTTGAGCGCGGGCAGTTGCGCGCGGCGTTCGATCAGCGTGTCCAGGTAGCCCTGCGGGCCTTCGTCGTGGGCCTCGCTCCAGGCGCCGATGATCAGCGCTTCCAGGCTGGCCGGATCGACCTGCGACAAGAAACTTTCGAGCAACTCGCGCTGGCTTTCGGCGCTGTCGTAGTCCTGGGTCAGGCGGTAAACCACATCGCCGCCGGCGGGCGTGTCGCCCATCTGGAAGTTGACGACGCGTTTGCCGCGGTAGATCTGCGAGTACTCGCCGATGGTCACGAGGGGCTCCTTGCCTGCCTTTAGGTAGCCGGCAGCATACAGAAGGACCGGCGACGGTTGTAAGCGGCGCCGCTGCCGTTGGCCCGGTCAGACCCAGCCGGTGAGGTAGAACGTCGCGATCACCACGAACACCGCCGCGGTCTTGATCAGCGTGATCGCGAAGACGTCCTTGTAAGCCTGACGATGGCTGAGCCCGGTCACCGCCAACAGCGTGATCACCGCGCCGTTGTGCGGCAAGGTGTCCATGCCGCCGGAGGCCATCGACGCGACCCGGTGCAGCACGTCCATCGGAATGCCCGCGGCCTGGGCGTTGGCGATGAAGGTGTCGGCCATCGCCGCCAGGGCGATGCTCATGCCGCCGGAGGCCGAACCGGTGATGCCGGCCAGCGCGGTCACGGTGACGGCCTCGTTGACCAAGGGGTTGGGAATCGCGCCGAGCGCGTTGGCGACCACCAAAAAGCCCGGCAGCGCCGCGATCACCGCGCCGAAGCCGTACTCGCTGGCGGTGTTCATCGCCGCCAGCAACGCGCCGCCGATGGCGGCCTTGCTGCCTTCGGCGAAGCTGGCCGTCACCGGTTTCCAGGCGAACGCGAGCACTGCGGCGATGCCGATCAGCAAGGCGCCTTCGACCGCCCAGATCGCGGCGATCTTCGACACCTCCTGGACCACCGGCGCGGCGTCGCCGATCACCGCCGGATCGAAGCTGTGCTGCTTGCCGTAGACCTGCGGCAGCCAGGTGCTGAAGAGTTTGTTGGAGACGCCGACCAACAGCAGCGGCGTGATCGCCAGTAGGGGGTGGGCGAGTTTTCCGCCGACGAACGGCGCCGGTTCGTTGAGCAGGTTCTGGCCGTAGCCTTCGCCGGCTTTCAATGCGGCGCGCCGGCGCCAGTTCAGATACAGCAGGCCGACGATCAGGATGAATACGCCGCCCAGGCTGCCCAGGATCGGCGCGGCCCAGGTGTCGGTACCGAAGAACGCGGTGGGAATGATGTTCTGGATCTGCGGTGTGCCCGGCAACGCGTCCATGGTGAAGGTGAACGCGCCCAGGGCGATGGTGCCGGGAATCAGCCGCTTGGGGATGTCGCTTTGGCGGAACAGCTCGGCGGCGAAGGGATACACCGCGAACACCACCACGAACAGCGACACGCCGCCGTAAGTCAGCAAGGCGCAGACCGCGACGATGGCCAGCATCGCGCGTTCGCGTCCGACCAGGCGGATGGTCGCGGCGACGATCGATTTGGAGAAGCCGGAGGTTTCGATCAGCTTGCCGAAGATCGCGCCGAGCAGAAACACCGGGAAATACAGCTTGAGAAAGCCGACCATCTTGTCCATGAACAGGCCGGTGAACATCGGCGCGACCAGGCTGGGATCGGTCAGCAACACCGCGCCCAGCGCCGCCACCGGCGCGAACAGAATCACGCTGTGGCCGCGGTAGGCGACATACATCAGAAAGCACAGCGCGGCCAACACGATCACAAACGCCATCGATTCGATTCCCCAGCGGACGACGCGGGCGGCTTGGCCCGGTTGCGCGCAGTGTCGGCAATGCGCGGGCGCGCGGGGCATTGTCCGAAGGTACAGCTGCCGGCTGCGATCGGCGTCTCATAGGCTGTGCGCCATGACGGGGGAGCGCGCCTCCACCGTCGCTGGCGGCCCGCGCAATGCGGGCGGTAGGGATGCGACGGCGACGGTGGCTTTGATGCGGCCGGACGGGATTGGGGAGGAGAACCGAGTGAAGTTGAGCAAGCAGATTCGACGCCAGGGCTTGAGCCTGGCGATTGCGGCGGCGCTGGTGGCGCCGACGGCGTGGGCGCAAGACACCGCTGCGGACGCGCAAGCCAAGACCCTGGGCGGGGTCACCGTGACCGCGCGCAAACGCGAGGAGACCTTGCAGGAAGTGCCGGTGGCGATCACCGCCTTCACGCCCGAGGCACTGGACCGGCTCAACGTCGAAGACCTCAGCGATCTCGACGCGCAAGTTCCCAACCTGACCATCTACGCCGCGCGCGGTTCCAGCAGCACCATCACCGCCTACATCCGCGGGGTGGGCCAGTCCGATCCGCTGTGGGGCGTGGACCCGGGCGTGGGCATCTACATGGACGATGTCTATATCGCCCGTCCGCAAGGCGCCTTGCTGGATGTGTTCGACGTCGAGCGGATCGAAGTGCTGCGCGGCCCGCAAGGCACGCTATACGGCAAGAACACCATCGGCGGCGCGATCAAATACGTCTCGCGCGGCTTGCCGACCCAGTTCGACGGTTTCGCCCAGGTGTCGGTCGGCAACTACGGCCAGCTCGACGTCAAGGCCGCGGTGGCCGGGCCGATCGGCGGCGCGACCCAGGGCGGCGATGCGACCTTGCGCGGGCGCTTGTCGGTCGCCAGCCTCAATCGCGACGGCTACGGCAAGAACATCGTCACCGGCCAGGACGTGAGCGACAAGGAAATCCTGGCCTTGCGCGGCAGCCTCGGCGCCTACGTCAGCGACGCGCTGGACATCCAGTTCGCGTTCGATTGGATGGACGACCAGTCCGGCGTGCGCGGCGCCAAGATGCTGGCGCCGAACCGGTTCGCCCCGGGCGTGGCGCCGCTGGACAGCCGCTACGACATCCGCAGCGGCATGCCCAACGTCAACGACACCACCATCAAGGGCGCCTCGGCCACGGTCAACTGGCGCGCCAACGAGGACTGGAGCGTCAAGTACGTGCTGGCCAAGCGCGAGTCCGACACCGAGACCAACATCGATTTCGATACCTTGCAGAACAAGATCGCCGACGTGAAAGCGTTCTACAGCGATCAGCAGGTCAGCCACGAGTTGCAGCTCAACTACGACGGCGGCGGCCGCGCGCGCGGGGTGATGGGCGTGTACGCCTTCGACGGCGAGGCCGGCGGGCAGGTGTTGAACAACTTCTTCAACCTCAGCTTCGGCGACACCCAGGGCACGGTCTATACCGATTCGATCGCGTTCTACGGCGATTGGACCTTCGATCTGACCGACAAGCTCAAGCTCGACGTCGGCGCGCGTTATACCGATGAGGACAAGCGTGCCAAGGTGTTCAATCAGGGTTATCGCGACCCGAACTTCACCGTGCCCAGCGGCGTGATCGCGGCCAACTTCGACCGCAAGATCAACTTCCAGAACACCTCGCCGAAGGTCTCGCTGGATTATCAGATTGCGCCGGACATCCTGCTGTACGGTCTGGCCACCCGCGGCTTCAAGTCCGGCGGCTACAACATCCGCGCCCAAGCCGCGGCGGTGCCGCGTTCGGCCGAGCCGTTCGACGATGAGGTGGTCGACAGCTACGAGATCGGCAGCAAGATGGCGTTCTTCGATCAGCGCCTGTTCTTGAACCTGTCGTACTTCCACAACAAGTACAAGGACATCCAGCTGTCGGTGTTCACCGCTTACGACAGCAACGGCGACGGCACCAACGACGCGTTCTTCGGCGATTTCACCAACGCAGGTTCCGGTACGGTGAAGGGCCTGGAAGTCGAGTACCAATGGCTGCCGAGCGAGCACTGGCTGATTTCCGGCAACCTGGCGTGGCTGGACGCGAAGTACGACGAGTTCATGTATGCCGGCGTCAATATCGCCAGCGAGCAGGAATTCACCAACGCTCCGGAGTTCTCCGGCGCGTTGAACGTGGAGTACCGCACCGATTTGTCCGGCGGCGGCAATCTGTCGGCGCGGGTGGGGTATAGCTATCAGAGCGACGTGGTCGCCACCACCGAGATCGTCCGCACCGGCGCGTTGCCGATCACCCAGGACGGGTACGGTCTGGTCAATGCGGGCGTGACCTGGAAGAGCGGTGGGCCGTGGACGGTGTCGTTGCAGGGCAGCAATCTGGCGGACAAGGAATACCGCACCACCGGTTACAGCTTGAACTCGGCCTTGGGTGTTTACACCGGGTTCTATGGGCCGCCGCGGCAGTACACGTTGTCGGTCAAGTACGACTTCTGATCGCGAAACGGGGAGTGCGGCTTGGACGCTGCGGCGGGCCCGCGCTCATTGAGCGCGGGCTCGTGTTTTTTAGGGGCAAGAGCAAATCCCCCCTGGCCCCCCCTTTTGCAAAGGGGGGAACGCGTTAGGTGGGTGATGGGGTAGTTGAGACGGCGCTGAGGCCTCGTTGCCGGGTAAAGCACCCCGTGTGCCTTTGCCGTTCCCCCCTTTGAAAAAGGGGGGCAGGGGGGATTTGCTTTTGCTCCCACCACACCCCTCCCACTATCCTGCGCCGATGCGCCCGCCTGCATGCCCATGCTGAACCTCACCACCGTAGCCCTGGCCAGCCTGGCCTGGCTCGCGTTGATGTTCGGCACGGCGCTGTTCGCCGAGCGCCGGCCCAACGTGCTGGCCAAACATTGGCGGCACATCTACGCGCTGTCGCTGGCGGTGCATTGCACCTCCTGGACCTTCTACGGCACCGTCACCCAGGCCGCGCGCTACGGCTGGCCGTTGCCGCCGACCTTTCTCGGTTCGATCCTGTTCTACGCCCTGGCCGTGGGCTTCATGGTCCGGCTGGTCAAGCTGGCGCGCGAGACCAACGCGACCTCGCTGGCCGATCTGATCGCGACCCGGCTGGGCAAGGACGCGTGGCTGGCGGCGACGGTGACCCTGATCGCCGCGCTCGGTCTGATTCCCTACATCGCCTTGCAGCTCAAAGCGGTGGCGATGAGCTTCGCGGTGTTGACCACGCCCGCCAGCGAGGGTGCGGTGTTGCCGGCCTGGCGCGACAGCGCGCTGTACGTGGCGTTGGCGATGGCCTTGTTCGCGATGCTGTTCGGCACGCGCCGGGCCAGCGCGGCCGAGCACAATCGCGGGCTGGTGTTGGCGATGGCGTTCGAGTCGGTGTTCAAGCTGGCGGCGATGCTGGCGCTGGGCGCGTTCGTCTGGTTCGGCCTGGGCGATTTGCCCGCGCCGGCGATCGCGCCTACGCCCGCGCCGGAGGCGACCGGTTTCGCGCCGCTGGTGCTGTTGGGCGCGCTGGCGATGTTCATCCTGCCGCATCAGTTCCACGTGGCGGTGGTGGAATGCCGCGATGAGCGCGACGTGCGTACCGCGCGTTGGCAGTTCCCGCTGTATCTGCTGCTGATCGCGCTGCCGGTGTTGCCGCTGGCCAAGGTCGGCCAGTCCTTGCTCGGCGCGCAGGTGCCGTCGGATTTGTACGTGCTGGCGCTGCCGCTGGCGCAGGGCAATCACGGCTTGGCCTTGTTCGCGTTTCTGGGCGGGCTCAGCGCCGCGACCGGCATGGTCGTGGTCAGCACGCTGACCTTGAGCCTGATGATCGGCAACCATTGGTTCGCGCCGAATCTGTTGCGCGGCGCGTGGTCGCGCAATCGCGATCTGCGCGGCCGGGTGCTGGCGCTGCGCCGCGCCGGCATCGTCGCGATCATGTTGCTGGCGTGGGGTTACAGCCGCTTGATCGCGGGCAGCGAGGCGCTGGCCGATGTCGGCGCGGTTTCTTTCTCGGCCTTGGCGACGTTGGCGCCGGCCTTGGCGTTCGCGGTGTGGCGGCCGCAGACGCCGCCGCGTGCGGCGATCGCCGGCATCGCCGCGGGTTTCGCGGCGTGGGCCTGGGTGTTGCTGTTGCCGATGGTGTTCGAAGCGCGCGGCGCGGCGCCGGCGTGGTTGCACGAGGGGCCGCTGGGCTGGCAATGGCTGGCGCCGGAACGCTTGTTCGGCCTGACCGGCTGGAGCCGGCTCGGCCGCGCGGTCGGCGCCAGTCTGTTCGTCGGCGCCTTGGTGACGGTGCTGGTGGCGATGCGTCGCCGCGAAGCGCCGCGCGATGCGCGCCGCGGGCTGGATGCACAGACGCTGCGCGATGCCGGCCTGCGTTTTCTGCCGCGCGAACGGGTGGCGCAGTTGCTCGACGGCGTGGCGCTGGGCGCGCCGGTGGCGGCGGCGGTGGAGGCCGGGGTCGAACGCGAGTTGGCGGCGGTGCTGGGTTCTTCCTCGGCGCGGGTGCTGCTGGACGCGGCGCGGCGCGAAGCCGGGCGCGATCTGGATACGGTCGCGGCGATCGTCGGCGAGGCCTCGGCGGATCTGCGCTTCAACCAACGCGTGCTGGAAGCGGCGTTGCAGAACATGAGCCAGGGCATCAGCGTGGTCGATGCGCAGTTGCGTCTGGTGGCGTGGAACCGGCGCTATGCCGAGTTGTTCGGTTATCCGCCGGAACTGCTGCAAGTCGGCCGGCCGATCGAGGACCTGGCGCGCTGGGCGATGCAGCGCCTGCCGCTGCAGGGCGATCTGGACACCGCGCTGGAACGGCGTCTGGCGTTCATGCGCGCCGGCACCGCGCATTTGTCCGAGCGGGTGCTGGCCGACGGCAGCATCGTCGAGATCCGCGGCAACCCGATGCCCGGCGGCGGCTTCGTCGCCACCTTCACCGACGTCACCGCGTTCCGTCGCGCCGAGGCCGGGCTGATCCAAGCCAACGAGACCTTGGAGCAACGCGTGGCCGAACGCACCGCCGATCTGGAAGTGGCGACCCGCGAGGCCGAGCGCGCCAACGAGGCCAAGAGCCGCTTCCTCGCCGCGGTCGGGCACGACCTGATGCAACCGCTGCACGCCGCGCAATTGTTCACCGATTCCTTGAGCCAACAACTGGCCGATCCGGATCAGCGCGCCACCGCCGCGCGGATCGGCGGCGCGCTGGATGCCACCGGCGATCTGCTGACCGGTTTGCTCGACATGTCGCGTTTGCAGGCCGGCGGACTGGTGCCGCAGCCGCGCGAGTTTCCGCTCAGCGAAGTGCTCGACCCGCTGGCGGCCGAATTCGCCGCGATCGCCGCCGCGCGCGGCCTGCGTTTCCGTTACGTCGCCACCCGCGCCTGGACCCGCAGCGATCCGCAACTGCTGCGCCGGGTTCTGCAGAATTTTCTCGCCAACGCGGTGCGCTACACCGCGCAAGGGCGAGTGCTGCTGGGCGTGCGCCGCCGCGGCGCGCTGCTGGAAGTGCGGGTGCACGATTCCGGCCCGGGCATCGACCCGGCGCAGCAGCGGGCGATCTTCGAAGAGTTCCGCCGCGGCCCCGATGCGCCGGGGCAGGGCCTGGGGCTGGGTTTGTCGATCGCCGACCGCATCGCGCAATTGCTAGACGCGCCGTTGACCTTGCACAGCCGGCTCGGCCACGGCACCGCGTTCGGCGTGCGGCTGCCGGCATTGCGCACGGCCTCGCCGCCGGCCGCGGCGCTCAGCGCCCGATCCGGGCTCAGCGGTTTGCGGGTGTTGACCGTCGACAACGACGCGCAGGCGTTGGCGGCGCTGGGCGAAGTGCTGGCGCGCTGGGGTTGCCGGGTCGACGCGGTCGCCGACGGCGAAGCCGCGCGCGCGGCGATGCGCGATCAGCCGGCCGCGTTGTGGCTGTTCGACTTCCACCTCGACCACGACGACACCGGCCTGGCCTTGGCGCAGCGGCTGAGCGAGGAGTTCGGCGCCCGGCCTTGTTTGCTGCTCAGCGCCGACGCCGGCGCCCAGGTGCGCCAGGCCGTGCACGAGGCGGGGCTGTCGCTGCTGGCCAAACCGGTCAAGCCCTTGGCCTTGAAGTCGGTGCTGGACCGGCTGCTGGCGGCCGGCGCGGGGTCGCGCTGACCTTACAGCGAGGCGGCGAAAGGCGGCCTCAGCGCACGTCGGCGATGACGGCTCGGGGTGGAGGAAATGTCAAGAAAATTCCGTGGCGATTTTTTGGCCAAACCTATTGCAATGCTTATGTCACAAAGCGTTGCGGCCGATCGCGACCTCACTGTCCGCAGGTTTGTCCACAGGCTGTGTGGACAACCTCGGGGGCGTGGAACGTCGGCGAAGATGAATCCGATGGTGGGGCGAGGTGAGAGAAGGTGAGCGGCGTGCGAGGGCGATTGGGTGTCGGCGCGATGGGGGAATTTGTGAAGGTCGATTTCACTGCGCTTGGGTTTTGCTTGCGTCGGGTCTGAAGCAGCTGAACATCCTCCCCGAACGTCGTTCCCGTGAGCGTGGGAATCCAGCGCCAAGAGCCTTCAGCGCGATCTCCACAGAACGTCATTCCCGCGAAGGCGGGAATCCAGAGACTTCAGCGTCATCCCGCCAGGACGTCATTCCCGCGAACGCGAGAATTCATTGACTTCGAACGTTCTCGCACGAAAGGCCCTGGATATTCGGCTCCGCCGAAGTAAAGCGGAGCCCGCGTTCGCGGGAATGACGGTCTGGGGAGATCGCGCTGAAGGCTCTTGGCCCTGGATGTTCGGCTCCGCCGAAGTAAAGCGGAGCCCGCGTTCGCGGGAATGACGTTCTTGAGGGAGATCGGTTTGTCGATGCTTTTCAGCGCATTCGGCGGCGTCGCGGGCGAAGCATCAACCGGCGCCGGCGCCGCAGCGCGTCAAACCAAAATTACTCTTCGATCCGCCGCGCCGGATCGGCCAACTCCAACTCCCGCAACACCACCCCCGCCTGAGTGCGATTGCGCACCCCAAGCCGATCGAAGATCGCCGACAAATGCGCCTTCACCGTCCGCTCCTGCACATCCAGCCGATCGGCGATCTGCTTGTTCAACAACCCTTGCGCAACCAGACTCAGCACCCGGAACTGCTGCGGCGACAGACTCGCCAGCCGCGAAGCCAGATCCGCATCGCCGCGTTCGCTATGGGTACGCGCCACCGCCGCGCGCAGCGACGCCGGCAGCCATTGCTCGCAGGCCAGCACCGCGCGGATCGCGTCGCGCAGTTCGTCCAGTCCCGAACTCTTGGGCAGATAACCGGCGGCGCCGTGATCGAGCGCGCGGCGGACCACGCGCGGGTCGTCGTTGGCCGAGACCACCGCGACCGCGGTGCCCGGATATTGGGCGCGGATCGCCGCCAGCCCGGCCAGGCCGTGATTGCCGGGCATGTGCAAGTCGAGCAAGACCAGGTCGATGCCGGGTTCGGCCTCCAGCGCGGCCAGGGCGTCGTCGAGCGTGCCGGCCTCGCGCACCACCGTCTCGGGCACGGCATCGGCCGCGGCCTGGCGCAGCGCGGCGCGGAACAGCGGGTGGTCGTCGGCGATCAGCAAAGTCGGCATCGGCCAAGCCTAACAGGCCGCGGCGGCCGCTCCGCGCCGCAACCGGGCCCGGGCGCACGGCCGGCCCGGCTGTACGAAAGTACGATGAGCGGCGCACGCCGACTTGTTAGCCTGCTGCAATGAGCGCCCACCCCTTACCCATCGCCGCGGCTTGCGCCGCCGTTCTGTTGTTGGCCTGCACGGCCGCCTCGCCGACGCCGGCCGCAGCCGCCACGCGCGGCGCCAAGGCGGCCGCGGCGAAACCCGCCAAGGATTCGACTTCGATGTTCAGCCAGCTCCGCCAGACCGAACACCGCGGCGAGCACGACGATCTGCTCAGCGCCGGCCTCGGCCTGGACGGCCTGCGCGCGCTGGTGCCGCCGGCGTTCGCCGATGCGGCCCATCCGACCCCGGCCGAGCTGCGCCGTCGCGCATTGTGGTCGAACTGGCGCGGCATCGCCGATCTGGCGCCCGGCGGCGGCTATGGTGAGCTCTACGGCAGCCTGGCCAAGGTCGAGGGCCGCGAGTTCAGCGCGTTCGCGACCGTGCCCGGAGCGAAACAGCCGCATCGCGTATTGGTGCAGGTGCCGGACGGTTTCGATCTGGACAAGCGCTGCATCGTAGTCAGCGCCTCATCGGGTTCGCGCGGTATTTACGGCTCGATCGCGGTCGCCGGCGCCTGGGGTTTGCCGAAAGGCTGCGCGGTGGCCTACACCGACAAGGGCGCGGGCACCGATTATTTCGATCTCGACGCGGGCTTGGGCGTACGCGCTGACGGAACCGTCGGTTCGCCCGAAGACGGCGACCTGGCGTTTCTGCCCGACGCCGAGCAGCGCAAGGACGGCCGCGGCGTCGCGTTCAAGCACGCGCATTCGGGCGACAACCCCGAGGCCGATTGGGGACGGCATGTGCAACAAGCCGCGCAGTTCGCGCTGAACGCGCTCGATCGCGCGTTTCCGAAGCGCGCACCGTTCACCTTCGCCAATACCCGGGTGATCGCGGTCGGCATTTCCAATGGCGGCGGTGCGGTGCTGCGCGCGGCCGAGTTGGCGGGCGAAGACGGCAAGGGCTGGCTCGATGCGGTCGTGGCCGGCGAACCCAATGTCTACGTCGAAGGCGCGCGTCCGTTGTACGACTACGTCACCGAAGCCGCGGTGCTGATGCCCTGTGCGCTGTTGCATAAACCACTGGGCGCGATGCCTGTGGCTCCGATCGGCGGTGGGCCGGCCACAGGATATTGCGAAGTCGCGGTGCAGACGGGCCTGCTGAGCCCCGACGCCGAAGCGGACCGGCTGGCCAAAGCGGGCATGTCGACCGCAGAGGCGACACAGGCCTTCGACACCTTGTATGCGGCGCGCGCGAAACGCGCCTACGAACTCTTGCGCGGCAAGGGCTGGAGCGATGAGGCCCTGCGTGCTGGCGTGCTGTCGGTGAATTTCGAATTGTGGGGTGCGGTCGCTGCGACGTATGCCTCGGCTTATGCGCGGGTTGCGCCAGCGGGTAATTCCAAAACGATCAATCAACCTTGGCCGCGTTACGACTACGCCGCGGGCACGTCGAGTAACGCCGGCCAGCTCCGGCAACCACGCGCGGCCACCGCCGAAGAGCGCGCGGCATGGTGGTCCGATGCCAGCGGCATTCCGCCCGGTGCGGGCGTGTACCTGTTCCCGACCATGACCAACCGCATGTTTACCGACGTGCATTCGCTGGTCGACTTACGGCGGCTGTGGACCGGTGTGGACGCGGCCGATCCTGCGGTCGGGTCGGACTATAAGGTCGCGTCGGAGCAAGGACGTCGCGTGCGCGCGGGCGTCGAACAGACCCGCGCTTCGGCGCCGCGCAAGGATCTGCCGATCGTGGTCGTGCACGGACTCGACGACGGCCTGATCCCGCCGGCCTTCAGCAGCGCGCCTTACGCGGCGATGGCGCAGAAAGCCGGCGCGAAGCTGAGTTACTGGCAGATCAAAAACGTCCAACACTTCGACGCCTTCCTCGGCTTGCCGGCGCTGAGTTCGCGTTATCTGCCGTTGCTGCCGTATGTCTACAGCGCGCTGGACCGAGTCGACGCGCATCTGGACAGCGGCGCGCCGCTCCCGGCCGACGCGGTGATCCAGACCACGCCGCGGGCACAAGGGCAGGGACTGAAGGCAGAGAACCTGGCGATTCCCCAATAAGCCAACACCCGTCAAGCGCCTAAACCCATCGCCCCCTTTGCAAAAGGGGGCAAGCGCCCGACGCAGTCCCGCTGCAAACGAAACCACCGCGCGGGGGATTTGCCCCAGCGCCCAGCGCAGCCCCCCAACCGCACCGCCGATGAACCGGCGCCCCAACCACCGCGCTTTGCGACCTCCGCCCCTTGCGGCCAATACGCCTGCTTTGGCAGGCTGAACGCCCGCTTGGACGGCCGCGCGCCGTCCGCCCAGGAGCAGCGCCGCATGCCGCGTCATTTTTCGATGCTCCGCGAATTCCACCTCGCGGATTGGTTCACCCTCGCCAACGCCTTCTGCGGCACCGGCGCGATCTTTGCCGCGATGCGCTTTCTGCAGGAAGGCGGCGTGCGCGATCTGATGATCGGCATGGCGCTGATCCCGCTGGCCTTCATCTTCGATGCGCTCGACGGGCGGGTGGCGCGGTGGCGCAAATCCTCCTCGACCCTGGGCCGCGAGCTGGATTCGCTGGCCGACGTGATTTCCTTCGGCGTCGCCCCGGCCGCGTTGGCCTATGCCTGCGGCCTGCAGGGCGGTTGGGACTGGGTGGTGCTGAGCTATTTCGTCGGTTGCGGCGTCAGCCGTCTGGCCCGCTACAACGTCACCGCCGAGGCCCTGGCCGGCGATGAGGGCAAGGTCAAATACTTCGAAGGCACGCCGATTCCGACCAGCCTGTTGCTGGTGATCGTGTTGTCGGTCGCCGCCTGGCAGGGCGCGATCGGCGAAAACCTGTGGTTCGGCGGCGTGCGCATCGGCCCGTGGCTGTTCCATCCGCTGGTGCTGATGTTCGCCTTGTCGGGCTCGCTGATGATCAGCAAGACCCTGCGGATTCCCAAACCCTGAAGGCCCGTACCGCCGCCAACACCGCCACGCAACGCGCCGTTGCTATGATCGGGTCAAACCCTGGAGGCGGCGATGGCGAATTTCGGTTTCGGTTCGAACAACCCCGGCGATTTCGGCGCAGGTTTCAATGCGCAGGACTTCGATCGGCTGGCGCGTCAGTACTGGGGCGCATGGGGTGAAATGATGCGCAACGGCGGCGCGCCGCAGCCCGCGCAGCCCTCGGTTCCGGGCTGGAACGAAGCGCTGAATTGGTGGTCGCAACTGGCCAAGGGCGGCAGCCCGCAAGTCGAGGACACGCTGGACCGCTTCAACAGCCAGGCCCGCGGCTGGTTCGGCGAAATCCAGAAGCTGGCCGCGCAATTCGCCGGCAGCAACGCCTCCGCCGGCGACATCGCCGGGGCGTTCAAGCAAGCCCTCGGCGGCGGCGCGGCCAACCCGTTCGCCGATGTGTTCGGTGCGATGCGCGGCCCCGGCCAGCAGGACTTCAATCGCTGGGCCGAACAGATCGGCCCGTTCCTGGAGCGGATGCAGAGCGGCGGGCAGTCGCTGCTGGGCTTGCCCACCTTCGGCTTTTCGCGCGAACACCAAGAGCGCGTGCAGCAACTGATTCAGGCGCATCTGGACTATCAGAAGCAAAGCCAGGCCTATAACGCGCTGATGGCCGAAGCGGGGCAGGACGCGTTCTCGCGTTTCGAAGACAAACTCGCCGAGCGCAGCGAACCCGGCCGCCAGATCGGCTCGGCGCGCGCCTTGTTCGATCTGTGGATCGACGCGGCCGAGGACGCTTACGCGCAGATCGCGCTGTCGCCGCGTTTCCGCGACGCTTACGCGGCGCTGGTGAATTCGCAGATGCGTTTGCGCGCCGGCGTGCAGAAGGAGATCGAGCAGGCCAGCGGCCAGTTCGGCATTCCGACCCGCACCGAGATCGACGCTGCGCACCGCAAGATCGTCCAGCTCGAACGCGAACTGCGCCGTTTGCGCGATGAATTGCACAACCCGCGTCCGGCGCGCGAGGCCGGGCCGAAGTCCGAACCGCGTCCGGCGGAACCCAAGCCCGCGGCCAAACCCGCGCCGGCCAAACCGGCGGCGAAGAAGGCCGCGGGCAAATCCGCCGCGCCCAGCCGCGCCAAGCCCGCCGCGCGCGCGCCGGCGAAGAAATCCGCGCCCAAGACCGCGATCGCGCGGCCGCAACCGCCGTCCAAACCCGTCGCCGCCGCGGCCGTGAAGCCGCGCAAGACCGCCAAGCAGGGAGCGCGCTGAGATGACCGCACCGATCAATTTCAGCGCCGAATCGCTGGCGCAAGAAGCGATGGCCGCGCAACAGAAACTGCGCGCGGGTCTGGATTCGTTGCGCGAAGTCGACAACATCGACTACGGCGCGACCGCGCGCGAGGAAGTCTGGCGCGACGGCAAGGTCGTGCTGTATCGCTTCCGCGGCGACAACGCGCCGACCGCCAAGGTGCCGTTGCTGATCGCTTACGCCCTGGTCAACCGCCCGTACATGGTCGATTTGCAGGCGGACAAGTCGATCGTCCGCGGCCTGCTCGAACGCGGCCAGGACGTCTACATTCTCGATTGGGGTTATCCGGACCGGTCCGACCGCTATCTGGAACTGGAAGACTACATCCAACGTTTTCTCGGCGGCGCGGTCGATCACCTGCGCCGCGAGTACCGCCTGGACGCGATCAATCTGCTCGGCATCTGCCAGGGCGGGGCGTTCTCGCTGTGCTATTCGGCGTTGAATCCGAACAAGGTGCGCAACCTCATCACCATGGTCACGCCGGTGGATTTCCACACCAGCGACAACATGCTGTCGAACTGGACTCGCGGGCTGGACATCGATCAGTTCGTCGACACCCTCGGCAATGTGCCGGCCGACGTGATGAACTGGTGTTACCTCACGCTCAAGCCTTGGCGTTTGTTCGTGCAGAAGTATGTGGGGCTGATCGACATTCTCGACGACAAGCGCGCGCTGGAAGACTTCCTGCGCATGGAGAAGTGGATCTTCGATTCGCCCGATCAGGCCGGCGAGGCGTTCCGTCAGTTCATCAAGCAGTTCTATCAGGGCAACGGCTTCGTCAACGGCGGTATCGACATCGGCGGGCGCGCGGTGGATCTGGGCTATGTCGACATGCCGGTGTTGAACATCTATGCCGAGCAGGACCATCTGGTGCCGCCGGCGGCGTCGAAGGCGTTGGCGGATTTGGTCGGCAGCCAGGATTACAGCGAGTTGTCGTTCAAGGGCGGGCACATCGGAATCTATGTCTCCGGCCGCGCTCAGCGCGAAGTGCCGGGGGCGATTCATGATTGGTTGACGCAGCGGTCGCGCTGACGGGCGGCCCTCACCCCAACCCCTCTCAGCCTTGCACTCCCTTGCGGCGCCCGAAGGGTGTGCAAGGCTGAGAAGGTGCCCGAAGGGCGGATGAGGGCACGAGCGCGGTTGCGCTATCGCTTTGAGTTTTGTCCTCCACGCAAACCGCCCGATCGCGTCGCGATCCGCCTGCAGCAGCGGAGTTAATCTGCCCCCTACAACCGCCGGAGCCCCCGCATGCGCCGAATCCTGACCTTATTGCTGATCCTCGCACTGAGCGCCTGCACCGCGACACCCAGCAAACAATCCGCGACCAACACCGCCCATCCCGAACCAGCCCCCGCCGGCACCGCGCAACGCGACCCGGGCGAATGGGAACCGACAGTACAAGCCTGGGAACAAGAAGACGCCCGCGTGCGGCGGATGCCCGGCAGCGTCGTCTTCGTCGGCAGCTCCTCGATCCGCCTGTGGTCCACCCTCAGCGAAGACTTCCCCGGTATCGCAATCATCCAGCGCGGCTACGGCGGCTCGCGCCTGTACGACTCGGTGTACTACGCCGACCGCATCGTCAACGCCTACCAACCGCGCGCGGTAGTGTTCTACGCCGGCGAAAACGACCTGCACGAGGGCCGCACGCCGCGTCAGGTGCGCGACGATTTCGTCGCCTTCGTGCGTCGGGTCCAGGCCGGCACGCCCAAGGTCCGGATCGCCTTCGTGTCGATCAAGCCCAGCCCCTTGCGCGCACCGATCCTGGCCCAGGTGCGCGAGGCCAATTCGCTGATCCACGACTACATTCGCGGCGCCCGCGGGGTCGAGTATCTGGACGTGTTCACGCCGATGGTCGGCGCCACCGGCGAGCCGCGTCCGGAGCTGTTCGTCGAAGACCGCCTGCACATGAACCGCGAGGGTTACGCGATCTGGACGCGCGTGGTCGGCGCGTGGCTGGACAAGCTTTAATACGGCGATGAACGCGATCCCGCTCCCGTCCGTCCGCCGTCCGCGCCGCTGGGCCGCGGCGCCGTTGCTGCTGGCCGCGCTGGTCTGCGGCGGCGCCATCGCCGCGCCCTCGGCCCAGGCCGAACGCGAGACCGAGCAGCTGATCCAGGCGCTGGGCCAGTCGGGCTGCCAGTTCGAACGCAACGGCAGCTGGTACCCGGCCGACGAAGCCCAGGCCCATTTGCGCAAGAAGCTGGCCTACCTGCGCAAACGCGGCCTGGCCGATACCGCCGAGTTGTTCATCGAACGCGCCGGCAGCCAAAGCAGCCTCAGCGGCAAGCCTTACCGGGTGCGCTGCGGCGAGCGTCCGGCGGCGACTTCGGCGGCGTGGCTGCAAGCCAAACTCGTTCAGCTGCGCGCCGCGCCCGGGGCGACGACGCCATCACCCTGACGCGATAGACTGGCTCCGGTCTCGCCGCTGCCCGGAGGGCGCACGCATGTCCAGCGCCACTCGACCGTTATGCCGTTCGCGCCACGACCGCATGCTCGCCGGCGTCGCCGGCGGTATCGCTTACCGCCTGCGCTGGAACCCGGTGCTGGTGCGCGCGGGCTTCGTGGTGCTGGCGCTGGCGACCTTCGTGCTGCCGGTCGCGCTGGCCTATCTGATTCTGTGGCTGCTGCTGCCGGAAGAGGGCTGCTGACTGGCCGCGTGGCTGCGAATCGCGGGCGCCGCGCTCGGTGCGGTCTGGACCTCGCCGGTGACCGCGGTCGGTCTGTTGGCCGGCCTGCTGGCGATGCCGTTCGGCGCGCGCGCGCGCTGGCGCGGCGGCGATCTGGCCCTGGTGTTCCACCATTGGCCCTGGGGGCCGGGCGGGGCGATCACCTTGGGCAACGTCATCCTGCACACCGGTACCGATCTGGACTCGCTGTGCCGCACCTACGCTCACGACGCCGGCCATCGCGACGAGCCGCCGATCAAGCTGGCCGACCACGAGCGCGCGCACGTCTACCAGTACATGGTGCTGGGCCCGCTGTTTCTGCCGCTGTACTTGCTCTGCGGCGGCATCAGCGTGCGCAACCGTTTCGAACGCGCCGCCGACCGTTACGCGCAGACCGGCAGCGGCTGGTGGCCGTGGTCGAAGGCGCCCTAGGCTGAATACGCGCGGCGCGCGGATTCAGCCTAGGGCCTTCGCGATCGATCACGAAAATTTGATCCTCGGCTAACGCCGCCGGCGTTAACCTGCGCGCGTCGGAGAAAAACCAACGGGCGCGAGCCCGATGCAATCGCTCCGATAACGGAAGGCCCGGACACCCGAAGAACATCTTCGAGGCCTGGGCCTTCTCATTTGCGTGGCGCGAACGGGCGCTGCGCAAACGCGCGCCGCCGACGTCGAGCGAGCGCGAGCGACGATGCGGCATGCATCGCTGCGCCAGACATCCCGCCATGAGCCGGTTTGTCCCGATTCCACGAGTTCATTCAAGTCTCCCGAGCGCATCGGCCGGGTGCCGCGTTGTTCGCCGCGTCCGCGGCGAGCCCGCGGCGCCGGCGATGCTCGCGGAGGCCGACACGCGAAGACGAATCGTCCAACAGACAAGGATCTCTATGAAAGTCATGACCATCGCGCTGGCCGGCCTGCTGGGCCTGGCCGCGCTGCAACCGGCGCAAGCGCAGTTCACCATTCCGCAGGGCCCGTTCGCCAATTCGCAAGCGGTGGCCGCCTGGTGGAACGCCAACAACACCAGCGGCGTGAAGACCCAGGTGCTCTACAACGGCAGAAAGATCTACGAGCGTCTGGCCGGTTTCAATCCGAACATCGTGGTCAAGTACTACCAGTGCAATCAGACCAACGACGTGCGCACCTACTGCGGCCACACCCTGGACGGCTTCACCACCTCCGACGGCCTGATCGATCGCATCGACACCATCAACGGCACCCGCGCCGCGCTCGCCGACAGCGACATCTACGTGGATGAAGTGCTGATCCGGCCGTTGACCGTTCCGGGTCCGGCGCCGAGCAAGAAATACTTCCTGATCTCGTGCAAGGGCGACGCCACCATCCGCGAACCCACCGGCAACGTGTACTACCGCGTGCGCGCGTGGACGCCGACGTTCAATCCGCCGTATGCCGGGCACTGCTATCCGTAATCGGCTTGGCGACGCGCGCGGATGAGCCGTTTTCGGCCGATCCCGCGAGTAGTGGTAAGTCGCCCGTTCGGATCGTTTGCCGCGCCGCGTCGCACCTGAGCGACGCGGCGCCGGTAGCGCCTAGCGGCGACGGTCGAAGACGAATCGCCCATACCCAAGGAGCTTTATGAAAGCCATGACCCTCGCGCTGGCCGGCTTGCTCGGACTGGCCGCGCTGCAACCCGCGCACGCCCAATTCACCATCCCCAACGGCCCGTTCGCCAACCAGCAGGCGGTCGCCGATTGGTGGAACGCCAACAACACCAGCGGCGCGGTGACCCAGATCTTCTACAACGGCAAGAAGATCTACGAAAAGCGCAACGGCTTCGGCCCGGCGCTGATCGTCAAGTACTTCCAGTGCAAGCAGACCAACGACGTGCGCAGCCGCTGCGGCCACCACCTGGATGCGTTCGCCCGCGCGGACTGGTTGATCGATCAGATCGAAACCCGCAACGGCACCCGTCCGGCGACCACCGATTCGGACATCTATCTCGACGGCGTGCTGCAGGTCGACGACCCGTCGATGAATGCGCCCTCGGGCAAGTACCTGATCACCTGCAAGGGCGATCCCAGCTTCCGCGAACCGGGCGGCAATACTTATTTCATCGTGCGCGGCTGGGTGCCGGATTTCAGCCCGCCGTACATCGGCCGCTGCTACTGATCGCGATCGGATTCGACGGCCGATAGCGCCGGCCGAATCGGAGTAAACGGGCAGGACGCCCTGGTTGTATTGCTGTGTGTTGCAGCCGATGGTTTCAGGCCGGTTCCGGAGATCGCACGACGATCTCCGGAACTGCTGTCGTAGCGGACTAGCTGCGGCCACTAAAAAACGCGCAATTCACTCGCCGTCATCCCAGCCAAAGATCGCGCAACCCACCTGCCGTCATTCCGGCGAAAGCCGGAATCCATTTTGACTTTGCTTTTGCCGCCCGGCGCAGGATCGTCCAGCCGTTAGCTCCAAGCACCGACTCACCCAGCGCGCTTCATCACCGCCCAATACGCAAACTCACCGCCGTCTCGCCCCCAGCGCTGCCATTAGGCCCATAGCGCCGCTCGATGAACCCGATCGACTCCTCCCCAATCAACACGATGCTGCTGCAACGCGTGCCATAGCGCTCGCCGAGCACGAACGGCGGCGACAGCATGCGTTCCAGCTCCAGACCCACGCCGGTATCGGGCAGCGCATCGTCGGGCGCGACCGTGGTGTCGGCCATGGCCGCCAGCAACATCGCCAATCCCGGATCCTCGCTGCTGGGCGCGGCGTTCGCGCCGGCATCGCCGCGCGCGAGCGTCTGCAACGACGCCGGCGAATCCAGCCACGCCGACAACGCGCGTGTGGCCAACCCACTCTTGGGCCAGGGCGCGTCGAAGGCGCCGTTGGACATCGCGTGCACGCCGGGCGCGACCGGATACGCCTGAAACCGCGGATGATTGCTGCCGAACATCAGTTCGCGGCCGTCCCACAGCATCAGAT
Source organism: Pseudomonas sp. CGJS7 (assembly GCF_036961695.1). Lineage (NCBI taxonomy): Bacteria > Pseudomonadati > Pseudomonadota > Gammaproteobacteria > Pseudomonadales > Pseudomonadaceae > Pseudomonas > Pseudomonas sp. CGJS7. The sequence goes on from NZ_JBAMDI010000014.1 coordinate 109,838, forward strand.
TGAAACGTCCGAACCGCATCGCCTCGGCCTGCAGGCTTTGCAGATAGTCCGATGCGGACATCGACCCGCGGATGAAATCGCGCACCAGCGCACCGCGCGAACGCGGCGCGGTTTCCATAGTGCGGCCGTCGCGCACATTGGTCACCGCGGCGAAGCGGCCGCGATCGGAAATCATCAGCCAGCTGCCGCCTTGCAGCAGATCGCGCCCGCCGAAAACATGCGGATCGTCGGGATCCACGCCGGCCGGCGCGGTCGGCCGTTCATGGGCTTCGTCGCGATTGGCGATCAGCGCCAAGCGATAACGCGGATGGTGGAGCCAGGCGAGGGCGATCAGGCACATGACCGGATTCTAACCAACCGCGGCGCCGATGCGGCCGCATGCAACGCGCGTGCGCGGCGTTCCGCCAAGCGCCGGCTGTTCACAAGCCGGCGCCGCGCGCAACCGGCAGGCGGCGCAAACGCGGCGGGACCAATGGCAGGTGCCAGGCGCGCGGCCTGGACATAATCTGGCCACCGTCTCAACAGATGAGATCGCTCCGCTGTCTGCTAACTGGCTCAGACGGGGAGACGCAAGCGATGAATCGTGGTGCCAGGATGTTGCTGCAACTGTTCGCGCCGGCCGTGGTCGTGGCCGCGGGCGGAGTGGCCGCAGGAACGTTGTTGCTGGAGTCGGGCGCGGCGTTCGCTCAAGCGGCCGCCGCGAATGAGGACTACGCGCTGATCGCGCGTTCGCTGCAATTGGGCAGCGTCGGCGCCGGCCTGCTGATGACGATGCATTCGTTATGGCGGCTGTGGCGATGGGAGCGCGGCATGGAACCGCAATGTCCCTGCGGCGGCTTGTTGTCGCGGCCCAGCGCCACGCGCGGCCGCCGCCGTTGCCTGGGTTGCAGACGGGATCACCCGGAGAACTGAATCATGCTCGCCACCGCTGCCGCTATCCGATGCACTGTCGCTGCATGGCCGCTCGCGGCGCGTGGCCGGCCAGGGTACGCGGCGGCGCCGCTGCGCAACGCCGACGACGCTCGGCAAGCGCGCGAGGGCGAGGCGCCGGCCGCGCCGCCGCCGCAGGCGCGCCCGGCCGAAGAACCGCATTGAGCCGGCGCGAACCGGGGCCGAGGCCGGCGGACACGGCCGCCGCCAGACCCAGCAAAATTTCTTTGCCCCGATCGCACCGATGGGGCGCATTCGCGGCCCAGGTCTGGTTATAATGCGCGACCCGCTGCCGGAGTGGCGGAATCGGTAGACGCAGCGGACTCAAAATCCGCCGCCCTTAAAAGCGTGTGGGTTCGAGTCCCACCTCCGGCACCATTACACTGAAGCCCGCAGATTGCGGGCTTTTTTGTTTTCGGCGAGCGCGCTTTCGACGACCGCGCCGTCGATGGTTTCGTTGTCGGCAGCGCAAGTCGCACGGCCGACAACGAGCGCCCCCAGCTTCAGCCGCAATCCACCGCCGTGATCACGTTCTTGTCGTCGACCCGCACATTGAGTCGGTCGTCGCGCTGGTCCTGCAAATACGCGCTGTCCGGGGCGATGATCCGCCACAAGCCGGCGCCGCTTTCCTTGAACAGCCGGCGCCCGGTCGGCTCGTCCGCGGGCTTGCCGACCGCCCAGGCCAAGCCGCTGGCGTTGCACAGCCCGTGGCCGGCGGCGGTCGGCTTGGAGGGGTTCTGCGAGCAGGCCGCGGCGGTCAGGGCGAAGGCGCAGGCGGCCATCAGCGACAGGCGGGCGGACAGCGGCGTGTTGCGGTGGGTGTTCATGGGTGTCCAGGCGGCGAGAGAGGACTAAACGCTAGCGCGGCGGATGTGTGCGCGCGGCGATGAATGCCGGTGGGAGGCAATGCCGGGTCGGAGGGCGGCCGCAAGTCGGCATCGTTCGCCACGAGCCGTTTGTTGGTTGCGCGGTTACAGTCGGGCTTCCCGCCTCCGGAGCGTTCCGATGACCGACGCCGTCCGCCCGCTGCACTGCGCCTACGTGCTCGCGGTGCCCGATGCCGAGGCCACCGCGTTGTGGTGGCAGACCCTGTTCGGTTTCGAGCGCTGGCTGGAGCCGCCGGGCTGGGTGTTCCTGCGCCGCGGCGCTTGCGATCTGCGCCTGGGCAGCTGCCCGGACGCGTTGGTCCCGCGCGAGACCGGCGATCACAGCTACTTCGGTTACGTGGTGGTCGCGTCGGTCGACGCGTTGTTCGAGCAGGCGCGTGCGAACGGGTTCGCGGCGCTGGCGCCGCCGCGCGATCAGCCTTGGGGCATGCGCGAAATGATCGTGCACACCCCCGACGGGCATCGGCTGGTGTTCGCGCAGGAGATCGTCGGCGCGTGAGCGCCGCGGCGGCTCAGAAACCGCCGTAACGCGCCATCGCCGCGGCGCAGACCAGGATCGCCGCGATCAGCACCAGTTCGAACCGGATCAGCAGGCGCAAGGTGGCGACGTCGCCGGCCGGCGGCAGAAAATTGGGGTCGTTCTTGAGCGCCTTGCGCCAGCGCAGCAAGCGCACGGTCGGCAGAATCGACAGCAGCGCGATCAGGATGAAAGCGGCGAACTTGGCGTGAAACCACGGGTTGTGGTCGTAGAAATCGTGGCCCTTGACCCCGAACATCACCCGCGACAGGCCCACGCCCAGCAACAGCACCGCGCTGATGCCGTAACCGGCGTCCAGGCCGGCCAGCCGGCGCAGGACCGTGGCATCGATGGGGCCGCGCAGCAGCACCGATTCGGCCACCAGCATCGCGATCAGGGAAAACACCAGCAAATGGTGCGCGGCGGCGAGCAGCAGGTCGGTCAGCATCGACGGAACTCCGGGCGGCGGCTGGGAGAAACGGTGATTGCAGGTTGCGAATGCAGCGGGCCGCGCGTGATCGCAACGGCCGCGGCGTTCGAGCCGCAAACCTCGCACGGCTTGCGCCGCGAGGTTTGCGTTCGATCTCTAGAAGCTTGGGTGTCGCGCCGGCCTCAGGCCGCTTCGTCGGTTTCCAGGGCCTTGTCGACCCGGCGGAACCACTCGCCGTCGCGCGGCACGAACATCGAGCAGCACTCCATCGGCGCCTTGTAGATGTGCAGCGACACCGCGACCGAGTCTTCGCTGGCGTTGCGGATGGTGTGGTATTCGTGCGGCGGAATCAGGCTGCCGGCGCTGCCGGGGCCGGCGTGCATGCCGCCCGCGGCGCGGAAGCGGAAGTTTTCGCCGTTGCGTTCGAGCAACTCGTACTGGGTGATTTCCAGTTCGCCGTCCCACACGCCTTCCACGCACCACAGGCCGCTGTGATCGTGCATCGGCGTGCCTTGGCCCGGGCCCCAGGTCATCGCCACCACGCTGTAGCCCAGTTGCGGGCTGCGGTAAAGCTCGCGGCGGGCGTAGTGGTCCTGGATCGGGTCGAACACGCAGTCGGGCAGGTTGACGTCGCGGTCGCGGATCATTTTGCACAAGGTGTTGCGCAAGGCCGCGGTGACCGCGTGTTCGTCGCCGGCGGAGACCGCGGCGTCGATGGCGGCGACCAGTTTGTCGTGGCCGGGGAAATCCAGGTCGGGCAGGGCGTCGGTGGCGTTCATGCCACAGATTCTACGCCTGTCCGCAGTTCGGCGAGAAATCCGCCGACCGCGGGGCCGAAGCGGGCGATGTCGACCAGGAACGCGTCGTGGCCCTGCGGCGATTCCAGCGGCACGAAACGCGCATCGACGCCGCCGGCGCGCAGGCCTTCGGCGATTTCCTGCTGTTGCTGCAGCGGGAACAGGATGTCGGTGTGAACGCCGATGGCCATGGCCTTTTCCAGCCGGATCGAGGCCAGGCCGCGGCGCACCTGTTCATCATTGTCCAGGCCGGTGCTGTCGCCGCAGTAGTCGCCCAGGTCGAACCAGTCCATCGAGCGGCTGAGATACAGGTAGCTGTTGGGGTCGAACCGGCGAACGAACCGGCGGGCGTGGCCTTCCAGGTAGCTTTCGACCTCGAATTCCAGGCCGAACGGCTCCTCATCGGCGCGGTCGGAGTCCAGCCGCACCCGGCCGAAACGCCCGTCCCATTCCAGCGCCGAGCGGTAGGTGATCACGCCCAGCTTGCGGGCCATGCGCATGCCCGATTCCGGGTAATGGGCGTCGTCATAGCCGCCCTGATTCCATTGCGGGTCCAGGCGGATGGCTTCGCGCTGCAATGAACGGATCGCGATCGAGAACGGCAGCGCGCGCGCGGCGCCGGAGATGTTGATGTGGGCGCGGGCCAGGCCCGGGTGGCGCGCCAGCAGCGCCAGCGCGGTCATTCCGCCCATCGAATTGCCGATCAGGCAGGCCAGACGGGCGATGCCGAGCGCGCGCACCACGTGCGCGGCGGCGTCGGCGCCGTCTTCGATGGACAGTTCGGGGAATTCCAGGCGGTACAGCTCGCCGGTGGCGGCGTCGATCGAGGCCGGGCCGGTGGAGCCCTTGCAACTGCCGAGCGAATTCACGCAGATCACGAACCAGTGATCGCTGTCGATCGGCTTGCCCGGGCCGAGCATCGCTTCCCACCAGCCGGGTTCGGGATTGCCGGCGTTGGCGGCGGCGTGCGCGTCCGGCGACAGGCCGGTGACGATCAGGATGGCGTTATCGCGCGCGGCGTTGAGCTCGCCCCAGGTCTCGTAGGCGATGCGCGCGCCGTTGAGCGCGCCGCCGCGTTTCATCGGAAACGGCGAGGGCAGGTCGATATGGCGCGTGCCGGGCGGAATGAATTCGGTCATGCCTTGCTCGTGTGGCCGGCGCGGCCGGCATCGTTGCGGATCAAAGGTGGGGGCGGACGCTGCGATCCAGCCTAAACCATCGTCGCGATTCGCGGCCGGGATCGGAACTGCATTTGCGGTATCGCCACATGGCGCGCGGGCATGAACGTGCCGCTGCGCCGGTTGTGGCTCACGCCTTATTCCACCACGCGATCGATCAGCAGCTTGACCGGCTCTTTGCTGTCGGTATTCACCGTGACCGGCTGCGAAGCCAGATCGCCGGTTTGCGGAATCGCATTGCCCGATGCGGACACGCGCGCCAGCACCTGCACTTGCTGCAACTGCGACAGCTTCATCGTCGGCATCGGGCTGTCGCCGTCGTCGAGCGTGGCCTGGAGCGGGAACTTCGCCGCCGGGTGTTTTTCCACCGCGACCGGCATCGGCGGCCCGCCGACCTGCCGCGCCAGCACGAACACCGTGGCGTTGGCCGGCAAGCGCGCCTGCAACGCCGGCGCCAGTTCGACCTGGACCTGGAGTCCGCCGGCCGTGTCGGCGAGGGCCGCGACATTGGCCACCGGCGCCGGCAGCGCCGGCATCCCGGCTTCCTGGCGCGCGCCGTTGATCTGTTCGAGCAGGCTCACCGCGGTGTCGGCGTCGACCACATTGAGCAGCGGCTCCCAGGTCTTGGCGGCCTCGGCCGGTAGTTCGGCCTGACGCAGGGCGATGCCGAGGAACCAGCGCGCGCGTTGGTGCATCGGCTGCTGTTGCAGCGCGTGCTGGAGCATGCTCACCGCGGCGGCGTCGAAGCGGCGATCGCGGGCGGCCAGGGCGCGCGCTTCGGCGGCCTCGGCCAGCAGGTCGGGATTGTCAGGCGCGAGTTTGACCGCGCGTGCGTAAGCGTCGCGCGCCTTGTCGCTCTTGCCTTCGGCGGTATAAGCGCTGGCGAGCAGGCGCCAACCTTCGATCTGGTTGGGATCGCGCTCCAACTCGGCTTCCAGCTGAGTCACCGCTTCGGTCAAGGTCTGCGGCGCGCGGCGTTGCTCGGGCTTGAGCGCGTTGGGCGTGCCGATCAACAGATACAGCGCGACCGTGGCGATGGTCAGCGCCAAGCCCAGTCCCAGGCCCAGCGCCGGACGCGAGCGCCACAACGGCGCCAGCGCGTAGCCGAGCACGAACACCACCAGCGCCGCGCCGGCCAGCGCGAACACGACCGTCGGGGTCGGAGTCATCGTCACCGCCATCACCACTCTTGATCCTCATCGTTGCGCGCGGCTTGCGCCTGCGCGGGTGCGCCGCGCGCGCGGATCGCCCGCGCCAACGCGAAGCCGCCGGCCAGCAACACCAGCGCGGGGCCGAACCACAGCAGCCAGGTCTTGGATTCCATCTGCGGGCGGTACAGCACGAACTCGCCGTAACGCGCGACCAGGAAGTCCTTGATCTGCGGGTCGGTCTTGCCTTGGCGCATCAGCGCGAGCACTTCGCGGCGCAGGTCGTGGGCGATCTGGGCGTTGGAATCGGCCAGCGATTGGTTCTGGCACATCACGCAACGCAGTTCGGCGACCAGCGCGTGGAAGCGGGTTTCTTCGGCGTTGTCGGTGAAGCTGAGCGGGGCGGGATCGTTGGCGGGTTGGGCGGTGGCGGTGGTTGCCAGCGACAGGCCCAGGCACAGCAGGGCGGTGGCGATGATTCTCAGAGCAAGAGCGAATCCCCCCCGGCCCCCCTTTTTCAAAGGGGGGAGGTCATCCGGGCGATTCGTCGCGACCGGATGGCTCGCGTTGCACCGCATACCCGTGCTGTTCCCCCCTTTGAAAAAGGGGGGCAGGGGGGATTTGCTTTCGCTGTGAGCGCCCAAACTCATCGCCCCTTCTCGATCTTGCCCAACTCCGGCAGCAACTCATCGCGAATCACCGCATCGGTCAGCGGCCCGACGTACTTCCAGCGCACGATGCCGCCGCCGTCGACCAGAAACGTTTCCGGCGCACCGTAGATGCCCCAGTCGATCGCCGCCTTGCCTTCGTAGTCGGCGACCACGACGAAGTAAGGATTGCCGTACTGCTCCAGCCAACGCATCGCGTCGGCGTGTTCGTCCTTCCAGTTGAAGCCGATCACGCGCAGCCGCTTGGTTTCGGCGAAACGGGTCAGCACCGGATGTTCGTCGCGGCAAGCCGGGCACCAGCTGCCCCAGACGTTGAGCAGATACGGCGCGCCGCGCAGATCGTCGGTGGACATCAAGCGGCCGGCTTCGTGCAACACCGGCAGCGAAAACTTCGGCGCCGGCTTGCCGATCAGCGGCGAGGGCAGCTTTTCGCGATCGGGATTGCGGCTGAGCCAGACGCCGGCGCCGAGCAGGATGGCGAGTGCGGCGAAAACGGCCAGTGGAAGCCAGCGGCTCTTGTTCATGCATCGTCTCCGTCTTTCGAATCGCCGAAGGCGTCGTCGTCTTTGCCGCGATGGCGTTTTTCTTCCCAGAACGCTTGCGGGCCATCGGCCATGGCCAACGCGAACGGATCGGCCTTGGTCGGGGCCGCGTCGTCGGTTTCTTTTGCGAGCTTAGGCCGGAACCGCCGATCCGTCGCCGCAACGAAACCGCCCAGCATCATCAACAGCGCACCCAACCAGATCCAGCGCACGAACGGTTTGATGTGCACGCGCACCGCCCAGGCGCCGTCGCCGAGCGGCTCGCCCAGGGCGACATACAGATCGCGGGTGATGCCGCGCGAGATCGCCGCTTCGGTCAGCACTTGCCCGCCGCTGACGTACGCGCGCTTTTCCGGATGCAGCACGGTGAGCACTTCATCGCCGTCGAATACGGTGACGGTGCCGTAATCGGATTCGTAGTTCGGGCCGATGCTGTGTTTGACGTGATCGAAGCGGAACGAATAACGCCCCAGGTCCAGACTCTTGCCCGGCGCCAGCGCGACTTCGCGCTGCACGCTCAGACCTTCCACCAGCAACGCGCCGATCAGGAACACGGCCACGCCCAGGTGGGCGAGGGTCATGCCGAGCATCTCGGCGGTGTAGCGGGTGCCGTTGCCGCGCAAGCGCGTCCACACGAAGCGCAAGGTGCCGGCCGCGACCCACACCGCGCCGCCGACACCGGCGGCGACCTTCAACGGCCCCTGCGGCGCCAGGAAATACCCGGCGATCGCCGCGCCCAGCGCCAGGCCGGCCCAGGGAATCAACATCGCCAGCGGCTTGGAGGCTTGCTCGCGCTGCCAGCGGAACAACGGCCCGAACGGCAGCAACAACACCAGCGGCGTCATCAGCAGCACGAACATCAACGCGAAGTACGGCGGGCCGACCGAAATCTTGCCCAGGTTCAAGGCATCGGCGAGCAAGGGATACAAGGTGCCCAGCAGCACCATCGCGCAGGCGGTGGTCAGCAACAGGTTGTTGGCGAGCAGCAGGGTTTCGCGCGAGGACAGTTCGAACGGCTTGCCCGGATCGCCTTCGCTGGACGGCGCGCGCAGCGCGTACAGCAGCAGCGAGCCGCCGATGACGATGCCGAGGAAAATAAGCACGAACAAACCGCGCGAAGGGTCCGCGGCGAAGGCGTGCACGCTGGTCAGCACGCCCGAGCGGACCAGGAAGGTGCCCAGCAACGACAGCGAGAACGCGGCGATCGCCAGCAGCAAGGTCCAGCCGCGGAAACTGCCGCGCTTCTCGGTCACCGCCTGCGAATGCAGCAGCGCCGCGCCGGCCAGCCACGGCATGAAGCTTGCGTTCTCGACCGGATCCCAGAACCACCAGCCGCCCCAGCCCAGTTCGTAATACGCCCACCACGAACCCAGGGCGATGCCCAAGGTCAGAAACGCCCAGGCGACGTTGGTCCACGGCCGCGTCCAGCGCAGCCAGCGCGCATCGACCTTGCCGTCGAGCAGGGCGGCGATGGCGAACGCGAACGGCACGCTGAAACCGACGTAGCCGATGTACAGCATCGGCGGATGGATGATCAGGCCGGGATCCTGCAGCAAGGGATTGAGATCGCGGCCCTCGGCCACCGCCGGCAACAGCCGCGCGAACGGGTTGCTGGTGAAGATCAGGAACGAGAGGAAGCCGATGCTGATCACGCCCATGACCCCGAGCACGCGCGCGATCACCTGCGCGGGCAGGGCCTTGGAGAATTTGGCGACCGCGCCGGTCCACAACGCCAGCACCAGCGCCCACAGCAGCAGCGAGCCTTCGTGCGCGCCCCACACGGCCGAATAGCGATAGCCCATCGGCAGCAGGGAGTTGCTGTTCTCGGCGACATAGCGCAGCGAGAAATCCTGGGCGACGAAGGCCTGGGTCAGGATCACGAAGGCGAAGCCGACCAGCAGCAGTTGCGAATACGCGGCCGGGCGCGCGATCGCCATCCACGAATCGATGCCGCGTTGCGCGCCCAGCAGCGGCAGCACGGTCTGCACGATCGACAGCAGCAGGGCGAGGATCAGGGCGATCTGGCCGAGTTCAGGCAGCATGGGACGTGACCTTGATCGGGCTCGGAGTTAGGAGGGGAGTGTTAACGGCAACAGCAAAAGCGAATCCCCCCCGGCCCCCCTTTTTCAAAGGGGGGAGGCCATCCTGTCGATTCGTCGCGACTTGGGCGCCCGCGTTGCACCGCGCACCCGTGCTGTTCCCCCCTTTGAAAAAGGGGGGCAGGGGGGATTCGCTCTTGCTCTCAACCCCGACAAACGCAATCAACGCGGAGCCTCCGCCCCGCCCGGCGCCGCCACATCGTGCTTCTTGTGCGCCTGGCCCATCTTGTCGGCCACTTCCTTGGGCATGTACGTCTCATCGTGCTTGGCGAGGATTTCCTCGGCCACGAACACATCGCCCTGCATCCGCCCGGTCGCCACCACCGCCTGCTTTTCGCGGAACAGGTCGGGCAGGATGCCGCTGTACTTCACCGGCATTTCCGCATCGCCGTCGGTGACCCGGAAGCTGGCGTCCATCGAACCGGATGCGCGCTTGAACGAACCGGCCGCGACCATGCCGCCGAGGCGGAAACGCGCGCGCTCGCTGGCTTCGCCGCGCAGGATCTCGCTGGGCGTGTACAGATAGGCGACATTGCGCTGCAAGGCGGTGGCGACCAGCGCGGTGGCGACGCCGGCGGCGGCGACCAGACCGAGCACCCAGAGCAAACGGCGGCGGCGGGTGGGGTTCATCGGCTCAACTCATTGCTGGAACGACGTGGCGCGGCGCGCGCCGCGCGCGAACGCGCGTTGCGCAACTCGCGGCGGATCTGCAGCCGGCCGGCGATGAAATCCCAAGCCAGCACGACCACGAACACCGCATACGCGGCGATGACATAGTTGCGGTATTCCATCAGCGCGCGTCCTCGGCGGCTTTGCCGGAAGCGGCGGCCGCGCCGGCCAGATCGGCCACCCAGGCCTTGCCTTGTTCGCGGCGCAGGTTGTCGGCGCGGGCGCGGGTGAGCAGGGCGCCGACGAACCACAGCTTGGTGCCGATCACCATCCAGATCAGCGGCGCCATCATGCTCGGGTCCATGCTCGACTTGCCCAGCAGGCTGATGGTCTGGCCCTGATGCAGCGAGTTCCACCACACCACCGAGTAACGGATCACCGGCAACAGCGCGACGCCGACGATGGCCAGCAGACCGGCCGCGCGCGCGGCGGCGCGGCGGTCGTCGATGGCGTGGTACAGACCGATCACGCCCAGATACAGAAACAGCAGGATCAACTCGGTGGTCAGGCGCGGATCCCAGTCCCACCAGGTGCCCCACATCGGCCGGCCCCAGATCGAACCGGTGGCCAGGGTGATGAGGGTGAAGCCCGCGCCGATCGGCGCACAGGCCATGGCCAGGATTTCGCACAGCTTGATCCGCCAGATCATCGCGATCGCCGCATAGATCCCCATCAAGCCGTACACCGCCATGCTCATCCACGCGCTGGGCACGTGGATGTAGAGAATGCGGAAGCTGTCCTTCTGCTGATAGTCGGCCGGCACCTGGAACAGCGCCCCGTACAAGCCCACCGCCATCACCAGCACACCCAGGCCGTAGCCCCACGCCGCCCAACGCGCGGCGAAGCGGTCGAAGTAGGGCGGCGAACCGAGTTTGTGGAACCAGCGGACGAGTGGATTCATGCAGTGGTTCGTTCGAAGGTCTTGGCGTCTGGGTCGCGAGCGGCCTGGACGGTAGGGGCGCGGCAACCGGGCTGCCGCATGGGTCGAGATGCTTGAAGTTCCGACTACGCGGCGGCGCCGTCAGTTCAGCGCGATGCGGATCGCCGCCGCCGCCGCCAACGGAGCCAGCAGCAGCGCCACCACCAAGCCAGCGGCCAACAAAAGCAAAGCGCCGACTGGATCCAATCCCTGGGCCGAGCGGGCCACGCTGCCCGCGCCGAACACCAGCACCGGAACGTACAACGGAAGCGCCAACAAGGCCACCAGGATACCAGAGCGCCGCATCCCGACCGTCAGCGCGGCGACCACCGCGCCGAGCAAGCTCAGCAGCGGCGTGCCCAGCGCCAGCGACGCCAGCAGCACCGGCAGTTGTTCGCGCGGCAAGTACAGCAATTCGCCCAACAACGGGGTGGCGATCAGCAGCGGCAGCGAGGTCGTGGCCCAATGCATGAAGGTCCGCACCGCGACCAGCCAGCCCAGCGGTACCGGCGCCAGCATCCATTGTTCCAGCGAGCCGTCTTCGGCGTCGCCACGGAATAACGTATCCAGGGCCAGCAATCCGGCCAGCAACGAAGCCAGCCACAACACCGCGGCGGCGACCTTGCTCAGCGCGGTGCGGTCGCCGCCCAGCGCCAACGCGAACAGCATCACCACCAGCACGGCGAACAACGCCGGTTGCAGCGCGTCGCCGCGGCGGCGCCAGAGCAGGCGCAGGTCGCGGGCCAGCAGCGCCCGGGCCGAGCCGATCAGTCCCGGCATCGCCGCGCCATCGGCGGGGCTGTGAGGGTTCGATCCGGACGGCGCGTTCATGCCGGCTTCTCCATCACCAGCAAGCGCGTGCGCACCGGCGGCGCCGCGTACGCGCCGTGGGTGGTCACCAGGGCCGCGCCGCCTTCGCGCAAATGCGCCTGCACCATGCGATTGACCAATTCGATGCCTTCCAGGTCGAGGTTGGCGTAGGGCTCATCCAGCAGCCACAGCGGCGCCGGCGACATCCACAGGCGCGCCAGCGACAGGCGCTTTTTCTGCCCGGCCGACAGTTGCCGGGCCAGCGCATCCTCGTAACCGGCCAGGCCGACGATGGCCAGCGCATCGGCCGCTTGCTGGCTGCGCCGGCGGCCCTGCAGGCCGGCCAGGAAATCCAGGTTCTCCGCCGCGCTCAGATCGGCCTTGAGCCCGGTCAGATGGCCCAGGTAGGCGATCGCGCGGGCGCGGCGGGCCGGGTCGGAGGCGTGGCCGTCGAGCTCGATCGAACCGGCTTCGGCGCGCAGCAGCCCGGCCAGCACTCTCAACAAGGTGGTCTTGCCGGCGCCGTTGTCGCCCTGCACCAGCAAGGCCTCGCCGGCGTCGACGGCGAAATCCAGCGGGCCGAACACCGGTTCGTCGTTGCGGGTGAAGCGCAGGCCGCGCGCCTGCAGCAGCGGTGGGGCGATGGATTGCAAGGGCGGCATCGGTCTTGTGCGAACGGCCGACGGGGCCGGAGGAACGGCATTTTATGCGAGTCGCCGGGGTCAAAACCGCGAGCGCGGCTCGGGCCGCGCCGAAGCCGGCCCAAGTGAGGCCCGGGCAACCCACCACTTATATATGGAGTCGGATGCCGAGCGGGACCGAAGGCGGCCCGGCTAGTCGGCCACCCATTCGGTATGCGCGGCCGGCTGCGCGTCCGCCGGCCTGGCGATCAGCATCCGCAGCCGCACCGGCTCGCCGCGACGCCAGGCCAGCACCCCGGCCTGGCCGAAATCGCGGGCCAGGGTGTTGGCGACGGAGTCGTCCAGGTCGGCCAACAGCCAGCCCGGTTCGCGCCACTGGCCGGCTTCGTCCTGGGCCCAGGCGGCGTGGCGTTGCACCCCGGCCGTGTTCAGGCGCGCGACCAGGCGTTCGTCGGCGGCTTGATTGGCGCTGTCGGAATGCGGATGCGAGGCCGGGTTCCAGGCGCTCACGAACAGATAGCGGGCCGCCGGCCAGTACGCCTCCAGATCCCGCGCGGGGCGGCCGACCCGCAGCGGCAGCGCGTCGCCGTCCAGGGCCACCGCGTATTCCGCCGCGGCGTAGGCCAGCGCCAGTTCGGCAGCATTGACGACCTGCAGTTCGCGCATGCGGGCAATCTCCAAGGACGATCGCGGCGGTGCAAATCGGGCCGGCGGGCGGCCGCTGTCGACAGCAAGCCTGCGCCGCGCCGGGTTGTCCAGCCCGAAGCCGTCATATGCATATGGCTTGGCATCATCGCCGGCCGGCTCCAGTCTCACCGAGCGTAACCCACATTCCGTACACTCGGCGTCCTCGCAGACTTCCCGTTCTCCGCCATGACGTTAGCCACCAAGCTGCCGAAAGTCGGCACCACCATCTTCACCGTGATGTCGCAACTGGCGCTGGAGCACCAGGCGGTCAACCTGGGGCAGGGGTTCCCGGATTTCGATGTCCCCGAGCGCTTGATCGAAGCCCTCAACCGGGCCATGCGCGAAGGCAAGAATCAGTACGCTCCGATGACCGGCATCCCGGCGCTGCGCCAGGCCATCGCCGCCAAGACCGAGCTTTGCTACGGCTACCGCCCCGATCCCGACGCCGAGGTCACCGTGGTGTCCGGCGCCAGCGAGGCGATCTTCGATGCGGTCCAGGCGGTGGTGCGGCCGGGCGAAGAAGTGATCGTGCTCGACCCGTGCTACGACAGCTACGAACCCGCGATCGATCTGGCCGGCGGCCGCACCGTGCATGTGCCGCTGGACCCGCAGACCTTCGCCGTGGATTGGGACCGGGTGCGCGCGGCGGTCACGCCCAAGACCCGCATGCTGATGATCAACTCGCCGCACAACCCGTCCGGCGCGGTGTTCGACGCCGACGACATCGCCCGCCTGAGCGAACTGCTCGCCGACACCGGCCTGTGGCTGCTGTCGGATGAGGTCTACGAACACATCGTCTTCGACGGCCGCCGGCACGAATCGGTGCTGCGTTATCCGCAACTGCGCGAACGCGCCTTCGTGGTGTCCAGCTTCGGCAAGACCTACCACTGCACCGGCTGGAAGATCGGCTACTGCATCGCCCCGGCCGCTTTGTCGGCCGAACTGCGTAAAGTCCATCAGTACAATAGTTTCTGCAGTTTCGCCCCGGCACAGTGGGCGTTCGCCGAGATGATCGAAGTGGAGCCCGAGCACTACCAGCAACTGGGACACTTCTATCAAGACAAGCGAGACAGCTTTCGCGAGCAACTATCGACCACGCGATTGCGGCCCCTGCCGGTCCCGGGGGGCTATTTCCAACTGGTCGACTACTCGCAAGTCAGCGATCTGAACGATTTGGAGTTCTGCCGCTGGCTGACGGTGGAGAAGGGGGTTGCGGCGATCCCGCTGTCGCCCTTCTATGAGTCGCCGCCGCAGGGGCAACGTCTGGCAAGGCTGTGCTTCGCCAAGAATCGGGCCACATTAGATGCGGCTATCAAGAGGTTGGTCTCACTTTAATTGCATTCTTGCGATGGATATCTCATACCCACTTGTCGTAAGCTTCAGCTTCGGCCTATTCTTTGGGTACGAGTGTCACTAGCGCTCGGAAGAGTTAGTCGTTAGTAGGGGGAGTTCATGGACAGAACGATCATCGTGTGCCGCGCGTCCGGTGCGGCCATGTCGTCGCGACCCGGCGCAAAACGGGCTGCCGTTATGCGCCCGCACGCTCCAGGCGTGTCCTTTGTCTCAGTTTGGTCGGCCTTCGTTGGGTCGCCTCAATTCCCATAACACCGCGAACACGGTGCCCGGCGCCCGTGGCTGAACCAGCCCGAGCCCAGGCACTGTCCGGACGTCTGCGCGTACAAGATCAACCTATGGCAGGGGAAAGCGTGAGAAATTCAATTGCAATCAGCCCGCGTTTGTGGACCGCGATCGTTGTGGCGGTCGCGCTGACGGGCTGCGCCACTCGCCCGGCACCGGACTTCGGTGGCCGCTGGAAGCCGGTGAACCGTTACGCCGAGATTCCCGACGAAATTCCGCTGCACAAGTCGTACGTGTTCTATCCGTCGCCGATGGACGGCACGCTCAAGAACATGCTCACGCGCTGGGCCAAGGATTCGAATATGAAGCTGGACTACCAGCACTATTCGGACTTCACCCTGCATCAGGGCGTATCCCAGATCAACACCACCAGCCTGCCCGACGCGGTCGCGCAGTTGAACACCGCTTACGGCGGCCATGGCGTGGTGATCGCGCGCGAAGGCGACCAGATCGTAGTGCGTTCCGCGGTGTCGGCTCCGGCCGCCGCGGCGCCTTCGCCCTGATCGTCCGCTCGGCCGCGCCGGCGGAGACACCGCATCGACCGGGTCCGGATCCGGTCGGTGCGCAGCGAACTTCCATCGTTATGGATGCAACATAGATGTTCGGAAAAAAGAACGTAACTCCGCAGGTGGAGAACGCCGTCGCCAAGGCGGTGAATTTCGAAGTCACCGTCGCCGATCTGGCGCGGCGCAGCGAGAAGCGCGCCTGGATGGTCGCGTTCGCGTCCATCATCATGGCGCTGATCCTCGCGGGCGGGTACTTCTACTTCCTGCCGCTGAAAGAAAAGGTGCCGTACCTGGTCATGGCCGACGCCTACACCGGCACGGTGACGGTCGCACGCCTGCGCGACGACTTCAGCCAGAACAGCATCACCTCCAGCGAGGCGATCAATAAGAGCAACATCTCGCACTTCATCATGGCGCGCGAGTCGTACGACTACTCGCAGATCGGCGACCGCGACTGGGCGACGGTGTTCGCGATGGGCGCCCCGTACGTGACCCGCGCGTACGAAAACGTCTATCTCAAGTCCAACCCGAACAACCCGATCACCCTGTTCGGCAAGGGCAAGACGATCCGCGTGCGCATCCTCAGCATCCAGCTGCATGCCGGCGACGGCGCGACCAAGACCGCGACGGTCCGCTTCCAGCGCAGCCTGTTCGACAAGGAAAGCGCGCTGTCGCAGCCGATCGACAGCAAGATCGCGGCGATCGAATACACCTACAAGTCCAACCTGAAGATGGACGAGGCCAACCGGGTCCTCAATCCGCTGGGCTTCCAGGTGTCCAGCTACCGCGTGGACAACGACTACGCGCCGTCGCCGCCGGCCGCCTCCGAGTTCCCGGTCGGCCCGGCGCCCGCCGCCGCGCCTGCAGCGGCCACGCCGCCGACGCCCACGATCGATCCGGCCACCGGTCTGCCCGTTCCGGGCGCGGTTCCGGCTCCGGCGATCGACCCGGCCACCGGCCAGCCGATTCCCGCGGCGGCACCGGCGCCCGCCGCGTACCCGCCTGGCACCGCACCGCAACCCGGTGTGGCGCCGCAGCCCGGCGTCGCGCCGGTCCCGAATCCCGCCAGACCGGCCGGCGCGCCGGCGGCACCTGCACCCGCACCGACCGGTACTGCGAATGGAGTCAGCACCCGATGAACTGCTTGCGTAAACACAGTCTGATCGCCCTGTTTTTGTTGGCGGTCTCCGGTCTGGCCCTGCCTGCCTCGGCGCAGGTGGTGCAGGAGTATGAGTACGAAGCCAACCGCATCTACCAGGTGCGTACCGGCTTGGGCATCACCACTCAGATCGAATTGAGCCCCAGCGAAAACATCCTGGATTACAGCACCGGCTTCAGCACCGGCTGGGATCTGAGCCGTCGCGACAACATCTTCTATTTGAAGCCGAAGAACGTCGACGTCGACACCAACATGATGATCAGGACGACGACGCACTCGTACATCCTGGAGCTGAAGGTGGTGGCGACCGACTGGCGCGTGCTCGAGCAGGCCAAGCAGGCCGGCGTGCAGTACAAGATCAAGTTCGTGTATCCCAACGGCACCGAGTTCTCCAAGGCGCAGGAAAGCACCGAGCAGGTCGCGACGGAGTTGAACACGACGCTGGACAAGAACCGCGTCTACAACTTCGATTACCAATACTCCAGCCGCAAGAAGCAATCCTGGCTGGTGCCCAGCAACGTGTACGACGACGGCCAGTTCACTTACGTCAAGATCAGCGGGCTCAAGAATTTGCCGACCGGCAATTTCCCGGCGGTGTTCGGCCGCGAGCGCGAAGGCAGTGAAGACTTCGTCGTCAACACGACGGTCGAGGGCAACACCATCGTGATCCACGGTACGTATCCCTACTTGATCATCCGTCACGGCAATAACGTCGTCGGTCTGCGCAGGAAGAAGCAGAAATGAGCCAGAACATGCCTCCCAATCAGCCGGGTCAGCCCGACAACGGCACTCCGCAGGAAGGCGGCAGCTACGGCTACGCCGGCTCCAATCCCTATTACGGCCAGCAGGGCGGTCAAGCCGCTCAGCCCGACCTGGACGCCAACGCGCCCCAGCTCAAGAGCACCGACGTACAGCGCCTGAATCGCAAGGCCCTGATGTTCCTCGGCGCGATCGTGCTGCTGTTGCTGGTCGGCGCCTTCTTCCTGCTCAAGAGCGCCACCTCGGGCGAGGAAGAGGTGAAGAAGGTCGACGAAGAAGTGGTCAACGTGCCCGAAGCACCGGTCGGCGCCCAGCCGCCGCCGTTGCCGCCGCTGCCGACGACTCCGCCGGATCCGATCGACGTGGTCCAGCCGCCGGCCGCGCCGCCGCCGTCGGCGTCGGGCCAGCAGCAGGATTACGCCGCCGCTCAAGGCGAAATGCGCGACCGCGGTCCGTCGTTGCTCGAACGCCGGATGGTGGGCGAGGGCGGTGGCGCTGGCGGTGGACAGGGCGGCAGCGAGGATCCCAGCATCGCGGCCGATCAGCAGTACATGGCTTCGTTGATCGCCCAGCAACAGGGCGGCGGCGCGGGGCCGGCCAAGGTCGAGCGCCCGGAAGTGGCTTCGGCTCAGCCGCTGTACAACCCCGACACCCTGCTGCTGCGCGGTACCTACATCCGCTGCGTGATGGAAACCCGGATCGTCACCGACATCCCCGGCTTCTCCTCGTGCATCGTGACCGAGCCGATCTACTCGGTGAACGGCCGTCGCCTGCTGCTGCCGAAGGGCTCCAAGGTGTCCGGCCGCTATCAGGGCAACGCCGGCGACCTCAAGCGCGTGGCCGTGCTGTGGGATCGCATCACCACCCCGACCGGTCTGGACGTGAACATGGCCAGCCCGGGTGTCGACAACCTCGGCGGCGCCGGCGTTCCGGGTCAGTACGATGCGCACTGGGGCAGCCGCATCGCCTCGGCGCTGCTGATCAGCCTGATCAGCGACGCATTCAAGTACGCGGCGGCCGAAAACGGTCCGGAGAGCACCACCGTCACCAACGGCGGCACCGTGATCACCCAGCCGTACGAGAGCAACACGGCCCGGTCGATGGAGCGTCTGGCCAATCAGGCGTTGGACAAGAGCTTGAACCGTCCGGCGACGATCACGGTCAATCAGGGTTCGATCGTGAACATCTACGTCGCCAAGGACGTGGACTTCTCCTCGGTCCTGCGTTGAGCGGGCAAAGCGGTCACAGGCGATGGATTCAGATAATTCACCGATAGCGCAGGTTTCCAACGACTTCCTGGAGTATCAGTACCAGGTGCTCGGCATTCACGAGTACATGAGCTCCCCGGACGTCACCGAAATCTGCATCAACCGGCCGGGCGAGCTGTACCTGGAAACCCGCGCCGGCTGGCAGCGCCTGGAAGTGCCGAGCCTGAATTTCGATCGGGCCCGGCAGTTCTGCACCGCGGTGGTCAACGAGAGCAACACCGGGCAACGCATCACCGATGCCGACCCGGTGGTCTCGCTGACCTTCCCGACCGGGCAGCGCGCGCAATTCGTGATTCCGCCGGCCTGCGACGCGGGCAAGGTCTCGATCACCATCCGTCTGCCGTCCAAGCACAGCAAGACCCTGCAGCAGTACCAGGAAGACGGCTTCTTCGAGCAGATCCTGGAGAGCACCGCGACGGTCAGCGAGCACGACCGCGAGTTGCTGGAGATCCGCGCTCAGCGCAACTACGCCGAGTTCTTCAAGAAAGCGGTGCAGTACAAAAAGAACATCGTCGTTGCCGGCGCCACCGGCAGCGGCAAGACCACGTTCATGAAATCGCTGGTCGGTCACATTCCCGACTACGAACGTCTGGTCACCATCGAAGACGCGCGCGAGCTTTTCATCACTCAGCCCAATGTCGTGCACTTGCTCTACTCGAAAGGTGGACAAAGCACGAGCAACGTTACGGCCAAGAGTTGTATGGAAGCCTGCCTGCGCATGAAGCCGGATCGGATCATTTTGGCCGAGCTGCGTGGCGACGAGTCCTTCTACTTCATCCGCAATTGCGCGTCCGGTCATCCGGGGTCCATCACCAGCTGCCACGCTGGCAGCACGGCCCAGACCTGGGACCAGCTTTCGCTGATGGTGAAGGCCTCGGCCGAGGGTTCCGGCCTGGAGTTCGCGGTGATCAAGCGCCTGTTGATGCTGACGATCGATATCGTCGTCCACATCAAGGCCCACGCGGGGCAGCGCTACATCACCGGCATCGACTTCAGCCCGGAGCGCCAGCTCGCCGCGAACTGACGGCGGGCGGGCAGGGGTTCGTTGACAAAGCTGGCTGGAACGTGAATGATTACCTCGGCGATTTGGGTTCGCAGCCTTGTCGCTATCCGTTTTATAATGGACAGGACACCACGCCAAGGCTGGCACAGGGGGGGACTAGGGAATGTTGCCCGGTATTGAACTGACAAATTGCACGGGCTTGGCGGTTCCGCACGAAGTGATGCATCACGTCGTGCGCGTGGAATCGTCTTTCAATCCCTATGCCATCGGCGTAGTGGGCGGCCGTCTGGTGCGTCAGCCCAAGAACCTTCCCGAAGCCATTTCCACCGTGCGCATGCTGGAACGGCGCGGTTTCAACTTCTCCCTCGGCGTCGCCCAGGTCAATCGTTACAACCTCGGCAAGTACGGCCTGGACTCCTACGAGAAGGCCTTCGACGTCTGCCCGAACCTGCAGGCCGGCTCGCGCATTCTCGCCGAGTGCTATTCGCGCTCCCAGGACTGGGGCAAATCCTTCAGCTGTTACTACTCCGGCAACTTCGTCACCGGTTTCCGCCACGGTTACGTGCAGAAGATCTATGCATCGATGCGCAGCAACCAGGCCGGCGCCTCCGGGGTCGACGCCATCGCGGTAGTGGGCGATCCCAAGCAGCCGTCCACCGGCGCGCCCACGATCCCAGCCATGGCTCCGGCCGTCTACGCGCCCGCGCGGCGCAGCGCGTCTTCGCGTACCGAGGCCTTGATCGCTTCGCGCGCGCGCGAGCCCGATACCGCCGCGACCCAGGCCGCCGCTTCGGCCGCGATGCTCGCCGCCTCCATTCAGTCGTCCAATCTCGCCGCGAACCTGCCGATGGCCGCCGCGGCAGCGCCGGCGCCCGCGCCGGCTCCGATGCTTCCCAATATGGCCGCGGCCGTTCCGCAGCTGTCGCAGCCGGTTACCGTTTCGCTCACGCGCGGCCCCGCCGCCGCGCCGCCGCGAGCACCCGCGCAGCCGCCGTCCCAAGGCGACCAGGCGTTCGTTTTCTAGTCGATCCACCGTAGTTGAATCCGTTTCCAGATCAGCAACCGTATCGATACGAACCGTTTCCCCTCCACCGACGCACCACCCACGTACGTAGCTTCGACTTCGCCCACTACAAACAGAAGGGATATCTCATGAACTCCAACATCTATTTCAAGAACTTCCTGTCGGCTTTCGCCATGGCCGCCACCTTCGTCGTCCTGCTGATGCTGCCGGAAGTCGGCTTCGCTCAGACCGACGCCAAGGCGCGCGTCACCAGCTTCTTCGGCAACCTGAACTCGCTGCTCAACATCGCTTCGGTCGCCATCGTCACCATCGCGGTGATCTTCGCCGGCTACCAGGTCGCCTTCGCCCACAAGCGCATCACCGAAGTGGCCTCGATCCTCATCGGCGGCTTCATGATCGGCGCCGCGACCCAGGTCGCCAAGATGCTGATCCCGCAGGACGCCAAGCTGGGCGAAGAGGGCGTCAAGATGGGTATGTACGTCGTCAACTCCTTGATGAACTATGCATAAGAACGTGCTGTTTCGGGGCTGTACGCGCCCGCCCATGTTTTTGGGCGTGCCGTACGTCCCGTTCATCTTCGGCGCAGGCACCTGCCTGCTGCTGACGTTCTATATCGACATGTTCTGCGTGCTGCTGTTGCCGGTCGTCATCTTCATCATGCGTCAAATGGCGCGTCGCGACGAAATGATCTTCCGCCTGCTTGGTCTGCGCCTGCAGTTCCGCCTGCGAATGCGCAACCTGCAGCAGCACCAGGGGATGTGGGTGTTTACGCCCAATTACTATCGCAACCCGGGCGACAAGAAAAGCTGATGCTGACCGCAGCCGCCA
>NZ_JBAMDI010000140.1:0-27131 GCF_036961695.1 Pseudomonas sp. CGJS7
CAGTTCTTGATGTCGGCGTCGGTGCTGCTGCCGCCGGTCTTGCCGTCCTTGCCCAGGCTGATCAGGTCGAACGGACCGGTCTCGCCGGGCTGGCGGTATTCGATCGGACGGCCCCACGGATCCTTGAGCTCGGCCTCGGTGGCGTACGGGCCGAGCCAGCCGCTGGCGTCGGCGGGCTGCTTGGACAGCTCTTCCAGGGTGCTGGGCAAACGGCCGGTGTCCATCTGGAACTGATCGATCTTGCTGGCCAAGGTCTTGACTTGCGCCTGGCCCAGCTTGAAGTCGGCGCGGTCCTTGCCGCCGATCACGCGGCTGCCGACGAAGGCGAGCACCGCGCCGATCAGCACGATCACGATGATGATCTCGATCAGGCTCATGCCCTGCTGACGGCGGGCCGGGGACGGGGAGCGGGTCATGGAGCGGAGGTTGCGCATCGTCGTCGTCATCCGTAGAGGTGGGTTACTGGTTCGTGTCCGCAGCGACGCCGGCGACACCGGCGCTTCCCCGGACAGGCTGAAGCTTCAACGTGTGGTGAATCGAAACGGGGTTGCAAGGATTCTGTTCCGCGCTGCCGGGCAAAGTTCGCGGCGATCGCCGCCGCGCCGCCGTCGGTACAGCCTGCGTTCAACGCGGCCGGATGAACAGGCGGGAGGACGTGACGCAGGCCGGCAATCGCGCAATTCAGCCGGGCGGCCGGGCGGTGACTCGCGGCGAACCGAGGCGGGCGCGGTGCGGCTTCGGGATACGGGCGCGGGGGCTGCAGGCTCTTCGCGGCGAGCGGGTGCGGACGCAGGTCGATCATGATCAACCGATCGAGTTGGTGAGGTCGTACAACGGCAACAGCACCGCCATCACCACCCCGCCGACGATGCCGGCCAACAGCACCGTCACGATCGGCACCAGCGCCGCCAACATCCGGTCAAGCGCCATCGAGGTGTCCTGCTCGAAGGTCTCGGCGGTCTTCATCAGCATCGCGTCGAGCGCGCCGGATTCCTCGCCGACCTGGATCATCTGCAAGGCCAGGCGCGGGAACCGCTTGCCCTTGCCCAGCGCGGTCGATAAGGCCACGCCGTTCTTGACCTCCTCGCTGGCGGCATCGACGTCGGCGGCCAGGACGCGGTTGTTGAGCACGTTGCGGCCGATGCCGATGGCGGTCATCAGCGGCACGCCGTTGCGCACCAGGGTGCCCAGGGTGCGCGCCAGCCGCGCGGTCTCGATCTTGCCGATCAACGCGCCGACGAACTTGCGCTTGAGCATCCACGCATCCAGCGCCTCGCGGAACGCCGGATCGCGGCGCTTGCGGTCGAACCACAGCACCGCCACCGCCGGAATCGCCACCAGCACGATCCACCAGTTGCGCACGAACAGGCCCATCCACAGGATCACCTGGGTGAACATCGGCAACTCGGCGTTCAAGCTCTCGTACATCGCGCCGAACTGCGGCACCACGTAGCCGAGCAGGAACATCAGGCTGGCGCCGACCATGCACAGCAGGATCGCCGGATAGATCAGCGCGTTGACCACCTTGCCCTGCAGCAGCCGGCTGCGTTCCAGGTAATCGTCGAGCCGCGACAGGGTTTCGTGCAGATTGCCGCCGGCCTCGCCGGCCCGGACCATGTTGATGTACAGGCGCGAGAACGTACCGTGCTGCCGCTCCAACGCCACCGACAACGACGTGCCGCCGCGCACCGCGTCGCGGATGTCGGCGACCGTGCTCTTGGCGGTTTCGTCCTCGGGCAGGTCCATCAGGATCGTCAACGCCCGGTCCAGCGGCTGGCCGGCGCCGAGCAAGGTCGCCAACTGCTGCGTGAACTGGCCCAGCCGCGCGCCGGTGAAGGGCTTGGGCTTGAACAAGCCCTTCCACGACGACGACGCGCCCGCTTCCGAAGCCAGCTTGGCTTCGACCGGCAGATGCCCCTGTTCCTGCAGGCGCTGCACCACCTCGGCGTTGCTGGCGGCCTCCATCTGGCCGTCGAGCAATTCGCCGCGCGCGTTCAGGGCTTTGTAGTGGAACACAGGCATGCGTCTATCCGATCCGATCCCAATGGCGCCGGCAATCGCCGGCCTACGCGGTCAATCCAGTTTTTCGTTCAATGCAGTCACGATTTCGCCGATGTAGCCTTCCAACTTCTTCTTTTCGGTCATCTGGCTGGTCGAGCCGGCGATGGCCACGATCGAGCCGCCCTCTCCGGATTCGTACACCACCACGAACAACTCGGCGCCGAAACTGAAAGCGCTGGTCGGCGTCTTGGCCTGCAAAAAGGCCTTGGGCTTGAGCCCCGCCTCATTGGCCTTCGCCCAGGCTTCCTTGTCGGTGCTGCGGCCGCTGAAGCCGCTGGTGTTGGCGAACATGCCGTGATTCTTCTTCGGCAGTTCCGCGCCCTCGTACAACACCTTCCACTTCTTTTCTTCGACGAAGGCCTTGGCCGCCGCCGCGACGTCCTCGGGCTTGGCCTGGAACACCAGGCTGCCGCCCGGATCGAATTCCTGGGTGGAAATGGTCTTCGCCCCGAGCCCGGCCTGGGCCCACGACGCCACCGCCACCAACCCGACCAACGCCAACGCCTGCATCAACCGTTTCATCGACACCTCTCCTTAGTTGTCGAACGCCCCCGATGCGCGCGCGGGCCGACCGCCCCGCGCACGCGATTACGCATCCTCGGTCACCCGCAGCACTTCCTCGATCGTGGTGAGCCCGGCCATCGCCTTGACGATGCCGTCCTCGTACATGGTGCGCATGTTCGCGGTCTCGCGCGCGATCTGCTCGATCTCGCCCATGCCGGCATGACGCATCACCGCGCGGCGCAGCTCATCGTTCATGACCAGGAATTCCATGATCGTGGTGCGGCCGTGGTAACCGCTCGGCGCCAGCGCCGACGGCCGCGGCCGGTACAGATAGATGTCGCCCTGCGGCTGATAGCGGCGCAGGCCGAACTTTTCGATTTCTTCCGGCGAGGCCAGGTATTTCTCGGCGTGGGTCGGCTCCAGCCTGCGCACCAGGCGCTGGGCGAGGATGCCGTTGATGGTGGAGGTCAGCAGGTAATCCTCCACGCCCATGTCGAGCAGACGGGTGATGCCGCCGGCCGCGTTGTTGGTGTGCAGGGTGCTGAGCACCAAGTGGCCGGTCAGCGCCGACTGGATCGCGATCCGGCAGGTCTCCAGATCGCGCATTTCGCCGATCATGATGATGTCCGGATCCTGTCGCACGATCGAACGCAGCGCGTGGGCGAAGTCCAGGCCGATCTGCGGCTTGGCCTGGATCTGGTTGATGCCCTCGATCTGGTATTCGACCGGGTCTTCGACGGTGATGATCTTGACGTCGCTGGTATTGAGCTTGCTCAGCGCCGTGTACAGCGTGGTGGTCTTGCCCGAACCGGTCGGGCCGGTCACCAGCATGATCCCGTGCGGCTGATCGAGCACCTTCTGGAATTGCGGCAGGAATTCGTCGGTGAAGCCGAGCTTGTAGAAGTCGAACACCACCGTTTCGCGATCCAGCAGACGCATCACCACCGACTCGCCGTGCGCGGTCGGCACCGTGCTCACGCGCAGGTCGAGTTCCTTGCCCTGCACCCGCAGCATGATCCGACCGTCCTGCGGCAGGCGGCGCTCGGCGATGTTGAGCTTGGCCATGATCTTGATGCGGCTGATCACCGCCGCGGTCAGATTGGCCGGCGGGCTCTCGCCCTCGGCCAGCACGCCGTCGATGCGGTAACGCACCTTCAGGCGGTTTTCGAACGGTTCGATATGGATGTCGGAGGCGCGCAACTCGACCGCGCGCTGGATCACCAGATTCACCAACCGGATCACCGGCGCCTCGGACGCCAGGTCGCGCAGATGCTCGACATCGTCCAGATCGCCCGCGCCCTCGCCCTCGGCGGTCTCCACGATCGCGCCCATCGCGCTGCGGCCCTGCCCGTACCAGCGCTCGACCAGATCCCCGACCTCCGAACGCAGCGCCACATACGGCTTGATCTCGCGCTGGGTCGCCAGACGCAGCGCATCGAGCTGATAGGCGTCCTGCGGATCGGCCATCAGCACCTCGACCGTGCGCTCGTTCTCGCCAACCGGGCACACCGCGAACTGCTTCATGAACTTGGGCGTCAGCGCCACGCCCTCGGGCGGCAGCTCCGGCGCGTCCTTGATACTGACCAGGGGCAAATCCAGGGCCGCCGCGACGGTCTCGGCGTGATCGCGCTCGGAAACCAGGCCCAACCGGGCCAGCAGCGCCAACAGGCTGCCGCCGGTTTCCTCCTGCAAACGCTTGGCGCGCGACAGATCCGCCTCCTTGAGGCGGCCCTTGGCCAGCAGCGCGTCGACGATACGGGCGTCGATGGCGGCCTGCGCATCGCCGACGGCGGGCGCGCCGTTGGCGGACGTTTCGATACTGGTGGCTACTGCGTTCACGTCACCCTCCTGCGCGTGAACCCTGGACTTTAGCAGTTTCATTCGCGGTCTCTACCAGACCCCGGCGAGCCGATTCGGTTCCCTGACCAGGGGTTTGGCCGGCGAATTTCCTCGATCCTGTCGGTGTCCTGTCTCGCAAGATCGGATTCAGGAGGGAAAGGCGGAAAGATTGCTGGGGCTGTCACATTTTTGAAGTGTGTGCCATGAAATCTGTCCGACGGCATGCCTCGATGCTTGTGGGGGCCCGGTTCAGGGAGCGAACACCGGGCCGGCCATTACTCGCAAAAGCACATCGCCGGGGTTCATCGCCGCGACAAGAAAAAAGGCGCCCGATCGGGCGCCTTCAAGGCCTTTGCTGCTGGTGGTCTTAGCGAAGGGCATTTGCCCGAAAAACTCCCAGCATCATCCCGCTGTTAACGTGACGCTACCTTCTACCGGAAGAGTAAGCTTGACCTTACGGAGGGACAATCTCGCTCTCTTTGATTCTCTGCCTAATATTCGTTTTGTTGAAGTAACACCTCCCCTGGTATGAGATGGCGCGACCACCATTGCTGTAGATGAGTAAGGGGCGGTCATCCACCTCAACGAGAACAGTCTCCTGGCCGGCTCGGCAGTCCGAAAGGGTCGCTTCCTGTAAATGTTGCACTACAGGACTCATCAACCGGGAGCAGTTTCCACCGCATTGCCGCTTGATCAAAACGGTCGACTTGGACTTAATTTGCTGGGGTGAGTAAGCGTATTCCCCAGTCCGGGACACATAGTAGATCGAGATCGAGTTCGACCCATCAAACTCCATTGAGAGCCGCGTGGCGGCCACGCGAGCAACGTCGCTTCCTTGTGGGGAGGGGCTGCCAGCTAAGGCAGCCACGAGAAGTATATTTAGAGTTAGCATCGGTTTACGCTCGTAGGCCCACAAGTTCTAACGGATCCATCACTGTCGCCGTAGCTCCTCCGAGCGGACTCGCCGAGTTCTCTGGCCGCCCTGGACTCCACTCTTGTCGCCCTTTCTTCCTCGGCCGACGCCTTGTATTTAGCAATGATACCGCCTCCGGGTCTGTCTTCGACTGTGACAGGGGCCTCTAAGCTCTTCTCCATCGCGGCGCTGCCGATACGATCATGTTGGGCTGCGTGGCTGATCTCGTGAATACCGCCCAGGGCGGGGGATTGAATCTTTCCAGAAGATTTTATTATTAATCCACTCTGAGGATTTATCACCACCGTACGCGTGTCTCGATCGTAACGTGGCTCCTCTCCCTTGGTGAACTCAATCGTGTACATAGCTTTCGATTGACTGATTCGACTGAATTCAATGGAGGCGCTCTTCGAGAAGGAGACATGAGCCATTGTTTGGACTTGGTCTACCACAGTTGCCCCACCTTTCAGCACATAACGAACTTCACGCCCGTCGGGATCGGTGAACGTGTATGGATTATTGTTGGCGTACCAGTAGCGATTGAAGTTTGTACCGCTGCCGCTGTCTGCCGTGACCGGATCTACCGAGAGGAACCTGCCGATGGCAGGATCGTAATAGCGCTGCTGCATATACACCAGCGCCGTCCCCCCATCCATAACATGCCCGGTATAACCAACCCCCTCATAGGCCGGCTTACCAATTGCCTGCCCCCACGCCTCCCATTGCGTCTTGCTGACAATCTGCCCAGCCGTATCGGTCTCCGCAACAGGGCTACCCAGCGCATCGGCATGCTGAAACCGAGTCTGGATCGGAGCCCCGGTCCAGTCCTGCTCGCGTGTAGCTATCAGCGAATTGCCCAGGTAAATGTGCTCCATTCCGCGAGAGGGCTTGATCCGTTTCTCGTCATAGATCAGCCGATAGAGCATCTGCCCAGACTGGCTGTACATCGGCAAGGTCTGGCTGTCTCCTGCGCGAATCGAAGCAGTTCGCCGCCCATAAGCGTCGTAGCGATAGGTCTCCTTACCGGTCACTTGCCGCAACCGATTACCGTAGTCGAAAACGTACCCTTGCCCGTTCTTGTCCTGCAGATTGCCCTGAACGTCGTAACCCAGTCCGGTAATGCTGGCTCCTTGACCATCGCGGATGTTGGTCAATCGATTGCTGCCGTCGTACCAATAATCCTGGACCGCGCCAGTCCAATAATCCCGCCGTTTTTTTATATTATCGAGCGCGTCGTAGGTATAAGTCTCGGTTCTATGCCAGTACAAGTCGGCCATCGTGAGACGATCGAGTCCGTCATAGTGGAGGTCCCGATCGCCACTGTATGCACCTTGTACGGAGTTAACGTCCCGAACACGAGTCGGATTGCCGTTGCCGTCGTAATCGTAGACGTAGTTGATAGCGCCGTTATCGACCTGCCTCGGTAATTGACGCGCGTTCTGAGCCATGCTGTGGACACGACCATTGCCGTAGGTGAAACCTGCGACCGCGCCATTGGGGTAATACCGAATATTGCTAGCGAATGTCTGCGCTGCGCTCGTTATTTGAGTCGGCTGGCCCAGCCCGTTCGGCGCATAGTCGACCGTTAGCAATGTCGGATAAGTCAAGGAGCGCAGACTTCCGTTGCCGTCGTAAGCGTAGCCAAGGTTCCAACTGGTCCAGCCCGGATGAGTAAGCGACTCTGAACTCAACAGCCGACGTTTGTTGTAGGAATAGCCATTAACGATCAATCCCTGTCCCGCGCCTTCGTTGCTGGTAGTCACCTCACGTGGCAATCCGTCTGAATAGTAGCTCCAGACCTGGTTGCCGCGACCGTCCGGGAACGACAAAGAGCTCAAGCGGTTTCTATCGTCGTAAGCGCGATCAACACGACGCCCTGAGGAGTAAGCGACCGAGCGATTGCAGTCGCCTCGATCGTTCAGCGCCAGTCCGGACGCGGTCCAGGCAATGTTGCCCGCAGCATCGTAGTCATTCACCGTGGCGCCAGTTTCCGGCTCGATGGTCTTGCAAAGCCGCGCGTTCGAGTCGTACACAAAGAAGCGGTACAAAGATACGCTGGCATCGCTATTGCGGCGGCGCAGTGCGGTTGGCTTACCGAACACGTCTCGGTAGATTTCGGTGTACGTGCCTTCCGGGCTATTGATTCCGGTTGGCTTATCGTAGGTCGGCTCGCCGAAAGCCTGATAACCCGTAAGTGTCTCGTTGTTACGGGCATCTTTAGTAAGAACCAAAAACCCGTTGCGATACTCCATTGAGGTAGTTAGCAGACCGAGCTCGGAATCTCGCTTCACGCTCGTAGTTCTGCCTAACGCATCGTATTCCGTGCGCACCCCCAACATTGGCTTCGTCTGGGCTTGAGCAACCATGTAGGGCGGCAACAGCACCGAGAGAGCAAGCACGGCCAACCCGCATCGCTGGATGCGATTCAGAACCGCACCCCGCCCCTTTTTGAAATAAAAACCCCCAGCACTGCCCGCGAAGTAATTCATCGCCCGCCCCAAATTGATTGCTTTCTCAAGCACAAAAAATTACTGTCCGATCTTGCTGCAATCGAAACTTCGCCAGCCATCGACGAAGGGATTGCGGGGATAGGACTGGAACGTGATACGCCCCTCGTGGTCGTAACATTTCATCACCCAGCGCAGTGTATTGGCGGAATCAGTTGCGTCGTCCTCAGCCTCAATGACGGGACGCCATAACGCATCGAAATAGGTGAACTTCCGACCGTTTCCGCTATACACCACCTGCCGCCAGTGACCGGCGGGAATTCCGTACTCCTCGACTCCGATCTGATCGAATACCAGCGCCGTCTCATTCCAGCTAGGGCTGTCACCCGCCGGGTAGATGATTCTGTTAACCCGCCCCATCGCGTCATGGCGATAGTTGGTGGTAAAAGAATTTTCGTCCGTTGATGACGTTACCCAGCCGTTGTCATCCACCACGATACTTTTCTGCGTCCCATTGTGAAATCGGACCGTTTGGGGCTGACCACGCTTCCAGTTACTCAAGCTGGTAACAAGGTTACGGCCGTCTGCCACGCTGGCCAGGTTGCCATCGGGATAATAAGTCCGCGTTTCCTGTAATTTTCCGAACTCATACGTAGCGAGCGGCAAAGCTGTGACCGGATCGTACTCGACCCGCGACACCACCGCACTGGTCTGCTGATTGGTCTGGGTACTGATTTGCCCCAGCACCCATTTCGACGAGCTGTCAAAATACGTCGTCGCGTCGGTTCTAGAAAATCCAAGCGAGCTCCAACTGGTAACGCTTACAGGCCGAAGGAACGAATCAAATCCGTTGATATCGTTATGGAAACTCACGCCATCCTGAACTGTCTCGACGTTTTTAATTCTGCGGCGACGCTGCTCCCAGAAGTGATTGCCCGCACCATTGAGTGGCAACCCGACACCGTCAAAGACCTGCCATTTTTGATTCACCGTCTTGAGCACGGCTCCGTTGCTCCCCCATTCGGTCTTGAGCAGCATGCCGTCGGTTTCGTAGGCCTTGTTACCGTACACATAACGAACGAAAGTTCCCGCTGGCCCATTGACCTCTACGGATCGCGTGATAGGCGCGGAGGCTGAACAATCCTCACTAACGAAACCCGTATTGACGTAACAGGAATTGGCTGGACCGTACGAGAATGACCAAGACATCGGAGCGACACCGGGCCCAGATATTGTTTTCTGCTTCAACGCGATACCGTCGAAGTCTTTAGGCTCCTGATCGCAAGAAGTTGCACCAGGAACGGCATTCCATTTCACAAACGATAATCCGCGACGCAAATTACTGAACAAGAACTGCCCCACCGCGCCCGATGGATGCTGGAGCGTCAATGTCGCCGCACCTTCATACCTTATTGCGCGCCCCCCCGTACCGGCGCAACCTCCGCTTACACGGCGCACTTCACCGGAAATCACCGAGCTCCACACCGAACCATCAGGGTAGGTAAGCTTCGCTCCGTTTGCTGGGTACTCGTAAGTCCAAGTCCTACGACCATCCGTAAGGGAAGCAAGTCGCGTTCCGCTGGGATCGTAAGTCAGAGCAAGACTGCGCCCGTCGCTGGCGGTGATGCTGGTGAGATTCGCCGCCTGATAGCCGTAGTTCACCCAGTTACCGAAACGATCCTCGATCCTGGTGACATACATCCGGTACTCCAAACGTCCCAACCCCGCCTCCCCCCCCATGAAAGCGGGCTTACGGATATGGTCGGCGTACTCTCCGGGAACCAGCCAGTCAAAATAGTACTTGTTCCCGTCCGGATCGCGCCCGAGGAAACCGTCGCCTGCGACACCGTTCTTGAGCTGCGCAACACAGGAAAAGCGCCAATCACCGTTAGTCGCCCAACGATAATTTTGGCCGTCGCTGGGAACCGGAGGATTGGAGAAACCCGACAACATCAACTGCGCATCGCCACCCGGCAGGTTCAGACGAATACCGTGGAAGTATTCATCTGCCATGAAAGTTTCTTCTTTGCCGTCGCTCTGTTTGACTTCCGGCGGTGGCGTGACGTTATGGCAGCGCTTCTCGTAACTACCGCGCACCCAACTGTTCCAGCCGTTCAATTCCGTGCTCGCCGATCCCTGAGGAAAAATTCCGGAAAGATACGGAACCTCGAAGTTACTCCATTTCAGATAGTTGCCAACCCCATCATCGGAGCCTTTGAACATCCGCACGAGAGCGACGGACAAAGCGCTATTGCCGGGCAAGCTGACATCGGTCACCCAGAAATCCGTACGCCCGGTGTAGGGATCTGTCTCATCGCCAAAGAGCGCTGAGCCCAACGCCCCGACGCTTTCGGAGGTCTTCAAACTAGTATCGAAGTCTTCATAGCGCGTTCGGCCCTGGCCGGCAGCACACATCGGCGCGATCACACACAGCATGGCCAAGCCACACAGCAAACACCGCTTCCAAGACTTTTTCCGAGACATGGCGTTACTCATTGTTTGTGAATGCCGTTGTGGGGCGCCAACGCGCGCACCAAGCGGACGGGCTGCGAAACCGGACGCGAGCAGACAGCCATCCACCGCACACCTCGCAAATTCGCAACGCGATGAACATCGAATGTGCTTCTTGCCGGACAAGAAGGCTTGACACCATACGCACGAGAAAGAGATACCGGCCGACCGTACGAAGGCGTGGCGAATTGCCCCTCAAGCTTGCACTGCATGGCCTCGCTCCCCCGAGAGATTCCCTGGCCTGACTGCCAATCGATTCAATCCATTGACGACCTGCGCACTAGTAACACGACGGCCGACACACGAACAATAGATGAAGCATTGTCCCAACAGTTCCAGCGCCTGCGGAACGCAAAAAAAGGGCGCCCTATCGGACGCCCCCTTC
Source organism: Pseudomonas sp. CGJS7 (assembly GCF_036961695.1). Taxonomy (NCBI): domain Bacteria; kingdom Pseudomonadati; phylum Pseudomonadota; class Gammaproteobacteria; order Pseudomonadales; family Pseudomonadaceae; genus Pseudomonas; species Pseudomonas sp. CGJS7. Next base: position 10,661 of record NZ_JBAMDI010000140.1, read on the forward strand.
GCTATCGCAGATATCGGTCTAGTCCGATCACCCCACCCAAACCCGCGCATTACGGAACATCCGCAACCACGGCGAGTCCTCAACCCAATCCTTCGGCGCCCAGCTGAAGTTCGCGCTGCGCAGGGTGCGTTCGGGATGCGGCATGAGAATGCTCGCGCGGCCGTCGCGGCTGGTCAGGCCGGCGATGCCGTCGGGCGAGCCGTTGGGGTTGAGCGGGTAGCGGTCGGCGACGCGGCCTTCGCCGTCGATGTAGCGCAGCGAGATATCTGCAGCGGCTTGGTCGACGTTGCTTACGAAGTCGGCGCGGCCTTCGCCGTGGGCGACCGCGACCGGGATGCGCGAGCCGGCCATGCCGCGGAAGAACAGCGACGGCGATTCGACCACTTCCAAAAGGCCCAGGCGCGCTTCGAATTGTTCGCTGCGGTTGCGCAGGAACACCGGCCAGTGTTCGGCGCCGGGGACGATGGGCTTGAGTTGGGCCAGCATCTGGCAGCCGTTGCACACGCCCAGCGAGAAGCTGTCGGCGCGGGCGAAGAACTCGGCGAACTGGTCGCGCAATGCGCTGCGCTCCAGGATGCTGGTGGCCCAGCCGCGGCCGGCGCCGAGCACGTCGCCGTAGCTGAAACCGCCGCAGGCGGCGAAGCCCTTGAAGTCTTCGAGCTTGAAGCGGCCGTTGATCAGGTCGCTCATGTGCACGTCGAAGGCTTCGAAGCCGGCGCGGTCGAAGGCAGCGGCCATTTCGATCTGGCCGTTGACGCCCTGCTCGCGCAGGATCGCGACCTTGGGCCGCACGCCGGTGTTGATAAACGGCGCGGCGATGTCCTCGCCCGGGTCGAAGTTCAACTTCGGCTTCAGGCCCGGGGCGTTGAAGTCGCGCGCGATGGCGCGTTCTTCGTCGGCGCATTCGGGGTTGTCGCGCAGCTTCTGCAAGGCATGGCTGGTCGACCACCACGCGTCGAACAATTCGTCCCAACGCCATTCCACCAGAATCTTGCCGTCTTCCTTCACCCGCACCGAGGCGGCCGTGGTCGGCTTGGCGATGCGCTGGGCGCAGTCGATCAGGTTATGGCGCGCGATCAGGTCGGCGAATTCGGCGCGGTCGTCGTTGTGGATCTGCACGATCGCGCCGAGTTCTTCGTTGAACAAGGTGCGGAACGGGTCTTCGCCCCAGCCGTCCAGGCTGATGTCCAGGCCCAGGCGCGAGCAGAACGCCATTTCCGACAGCGCGGCGAAGGCGCCGCCGTCGCTGCGGTCGTGATAGGCCAGCAGCAGGCCGGCCTCGCGCGCTTCGCGGATCAGTTCGAAGAAATCGCGCAGGCGCTGCGGGCTGTCGAGGTCGGGCACGCCGGCATCGAAGCGGCTGGTGTCGCCGGGCGCGCCGGCGAACGCGGGCAGCTCGGCGTTGCCGCCGGCCTGCGGGTGCACTTGCGCCAGCACCGAACCGCCCAGGCGCTGCTTGCCGGCGCCCAGGCCGATCAGCCACAACTCGGTGTCGGCTTCGCGCGAGAGCAACGGGGTGAGCTGCTGGCGCACGTCGACCACCGGTGCGAACGCGCTGACGATCAGCGAGACCGGCGAGACGGATTTGCCGGCGTTCTCGCCCGATCCCCACTGCGCCTGCATCGACAGGGAATCCTTGCCGACCGGGATGCTCAGTTCGAGCTCCGGGCACAGTTCCAGACCGACGGCTTTGACCGCGTCGAACAGCAACGCGTCTTCGCCCGGATGCGAGGCCGCAGCCATCCAGTTGGCCGACAGCTTGATCCGGTTGAGCGATTCCACCGGCGCGGCGCACAGGTTGGTGATCGCTTCGCCGACCGCCATGCGCGCGGCCGCGGCCGCGTCGAGCAGCGCCAGCGGGGTGCGTTCGCCGATCGCCATCGCTTCGCCGACGAAACCGTCGAAGCCGGACAGGGTGATCGCGCAATCGGCCAGCGGCAGCTGCCACGGGCCGATCATCTGATCGCGCGCGACCAGGCCGCCGACGGTGCGGTCGCCGATGGTGATGAGGAAGTTCTTCGCCGCCACGGTCGGATGGGCGAGCACGCGCAGGCCGGCGTCGCGCAGATCCAGGCCGTCCCAACGCAGCGACGGCCACGGCGCGGGCGCGGGGTGGCGGGTGTCGCGGTGCATCTTCGGCGGCTTGCCGAACAGCACGTCCATCGGCAGATCGATCGGCCAGTCGCGGCCCGCTTCGCGCGCGTTCTCGACCGTCGCGCCGTAGCCGACGACCAGGTGTTCTTCGGCGGTGGCGTAGCCGACCACCGCGAACGGGCAACGCTCGCGTTCGCAGATGGCGGCGAAATCGGCGACGCGGTCGGCCGGCAGGCCGAGCACGTAGCGTTCCTGCGATTCGTTGCACCACAGCTGCATCGGCGACAGCGAGGGATCGTCGCTGGGCACCTTGGCCAGGTCGATCACGCCGCCGAGGCTGGAATCGTGCAGCAGTTCGGGAATGGCGTTGGACAGACCGCCGGCGCCGACGTCGTGGGCGCTGTCGATCGGGTTGTCCGCGCCGAGCGCGACGCAACGGTCGATCACTTCCTGGCAGCGCCGCTCCATTTCCGGGTTGTCGCGCTGCACGCTGGCGAAATCCAGCGCTTCGGCGCTGTCGCCGGAAGCGACCGAACTGGCGGCGCCGCCGCCCAGGCCGATCAGCATCGCCGGGCCGCCGAGCACGATCACCGCATGGCCGGGCTTGAGGCCGAGCTTGGCCACTTGCACGCGGTCGATCGCGCCCAGACCGCCGGCCAACATGATCGGCTTGTCGTAGGCGCGGGTGAACCCGCCCTCGGACAGTTCGAAGCTGCGGAAGTAACCGACCAGATTGGGCCGGCCGAATTCGTTGTTGAACGCGGCCGCGCCGATCGGGCCGTCGAGCATGATTTCCAGCGCCGGCGCCATGCGCGGATTGAGCGCGCGCTGGCCTTCCCAGGGTTGCGGCAAGGTCGGAATGCGCAGATGCGAAACGCTGAAACCGCACAGGCCGGCCTTGGGCCGTCCGCCGCGGCCGGTCGCGCCTTCGTCGCGGATTTCGCCGCCGTTGCCGGTGCTGGCGCCGGGGAACGGCGCGATCGCGGTCGGGTGGTTGTGGGTTTCGACCTTGATGCAGAACGCCGAATCGACCTGCGCTTCAGCGGTGTAGGCGTGGCTGCCCGGCTGCGGGCGGAACCGCCGCGCCGGATAGCCTTCCACCACCGCGGCGTTGTCGCTATAGGCCGAAAGCGTGTTTTCCGGCGTCTGCGCGTGGGTGTGCTTGATCATCTTGAACAACGACTGCGACTGATCGCGGCCGTCCAGGGTCCAGGATGCGTTGAAGATCTTGTGCCGGCAGTGCTCGGAATTGGCCTGGGCGAACATCATCAGTTCGACGTCGGCCGGCGCGCGGCCGAGCGCGGCGTAGCGTTCGCGCAGATAGGCGATTTCGTCGTCGGCCAGGGCCAGACCGAGGCGGGCGTTGGCCGCTTCCAGTTGATCCAGCGCGATCCGCTCCAGCTCGCCGCGCGCGGGCACCGCGAACAGGGCGGCCGCGTCGTCGCGCGCGTCCAGCAGCGACTGGGTCATCGGGTCGTGCAGCACCTTGGCCAGCGCGGCCTGGGTGGCGGCGTCGACGGGCCAGCCGGTGAGGTCGTAGCGGGTGCCGCGTTCGACCCGTTTGACCGGTTGCCCGGCGCCGCGCAGCAGCTCGGTGGCCTTGCTCGCCCAGGGCGAGAGCGTGCCCAGGCGTGGGGTGACGAAGCGCGAAACCGCGCCGCTTTCGCGCGCCGCTTGGCTGGCTTCGGCCTGCAGGACGCGGCGCAGGGTGGCATCGTCGGGCGTGGCGCCGGGCTCGGGCTCGACCCAGTACACGGGCCAGGCGGCGAGTAGGCGGACATCGGGATGGAGAGCGGACAGGCGGGCTTGCAGCCGATCGCGGCGGAACGAAGACAGGGCCGAGGGGCCCTCGAGGACGATCATGTCCGGGGAACCGTGCAACGCAGGGCCCGTTATTGTAACCAAAACCGGGCCCGGGCTCCGGCCCTGGGTTCGATCGGGCCGGCGCCCGGAATGGCCCCGATGCCGGCCCCGCCCCGGGCCGCCGCGCGGCGGCGGTCCACCGCCGGAAAACGAAAGGCCCGCATCGGCGGGCCTTTCGATAACGCTTTGGCGCGGCTTACCGGCGCTGCGGGCCGGCAAGCCCCGCGCGTCTTACAGACCGCCGACCGGCGTGGCCACCGCCGCGGTCGGCTTGGCGCCGCCGGCCTTGGATTCGGCCGCCAGCTTGTCCAGCGCCTGACGCAGCTGCGCCGGCGGGACGTAGCCGCCGAGCTGGACGCCGTCGGCGTTGAGGATCATCGGGGTGCCGGTGAGGCCGGCGCGCTGGCCGACTTCGTACTGCTGCTCGACCGAGTTCTTGCACTGCTTGGACGCGACATTGCCGTGGTCGGACTTGGCGTCGGTCAGGGCCTTGCGGCGGTCGGCGGCGCACCAGACCGAGACCATCTTCTTGTAGTCGTCGCTGCCGATGCCCATGCGCGGGAACGCGAGGTATTCCACCGCGATGCCCTGGCGGTTGTACTCGGCGATCTCGCTGTGCAGCTTGCGGCAGTAGCCGCATTCCACGTCGGTGAACACGGTGACGGTGTGCTTGGGGCTGGCCGGGGCGAACACGATGCGCTCGCTGGCGGGGATGGTCTTGATCAGGTCGCGGCGCATCCCGGCCATGGTGTCTTCGCTCAGATTGCGCTTGGCCTGGGTGTCGAACAGCGCGCCGCCGGAGCCGGGCAGGAACAGGTAACGGCCGTCGTCGCTGACGTAGACCACCTGGCCCTGGGCCAGGGCTTCGCGGAAGCCCGGCATCGGCGCGGGGCCGACCTTGTCGACGGCGATATTGGGGTTGAGGGTGCGGATGGCCTCGATCGCGCGCGCATCGGCGCTGCCGGCGGCGACCTTGGGCGCGGCGCCCTTGGCGGCCTCGGCGGCCGGCTTGGCGGGGTCGGCCTTGGCGGCCGCGCCCTGCGGGGCCTGGGCGCAGGCGGACAGGCTGATCAAGCCGAGCACGGCGAACATGATGCGCTTCATCTATCGAATCCTTAGCGTTTTGACGTGGGCGTTCGACCGCCCGCTGGAGATTAGGTTCGCCCGATTGTGGCACGGCGTCCGTTCGCGGTTCGTGTTCCGCGACCCGGGTCACGCCGGCGCGGGCGGGCACGGGTCGCAGTTCGCAAGCCGTGGCGGCCGGGAACGGCGAGGGGGATCGGCTGCCTGAGGTCTCCCTGGCGGATGAGTCGATCGACCGATCGGGAAACCCGCCCCCGCCGGCCACGACGTGCCGGGTTCCGCGAATCGAGTCGTACAGGCGTCGCGGGCGCCTGTCGTCCATCAACATCGTCGTCGGTCTGGTGAATGCGGACTCGGACCATCGCCGCGCGCTCGACCGGCCGAGTCAGCCGCGCGGGTGGTGCTTGGCGTGCAAGCGCTTGAGCTGCTCGCGCGCGACCAGAGTGTAGATCTGCGTGGTCGACAACGAGCTGTGCCCCAGCAGCAGTTGCAACGCGCGCAGATCCGCGCCGCGATTGAGCAAATGGGTGGCGAAGCTGTGGCGCAAGCCGTGCGGGCTGATCTTGGCCGGGTCGATTCCCGCCACCGCCGCATAGCGTTTGACCAGGTGCCAGAACGCTTGCCGGGTCGGCGCTTCGCCGCTGGCCTCGATGAACAACGGCGCCAGCGCGCGCTTGCCGGCCAGTTGCGGCCGCGACTGGGCCAGATAGCGCTCCAGCCAGTGCTGCGCCTCTTCGCCCAGCGGCACCAGCCGTTCCTTGCCGCCCTTGCCCATCACCCGCAGCACGCCCTGGCGCAGATTCACCCCGGTCGCGGGCAGATGCACCAGTTCGCTCACGCGCAAGCCGCAGGCGTACATCAGTTCGAGCATTGCGCGGTCGCGCAGGCCCAGCGGGTTGTCGTTGTCGGGTGCGTTCAACAGCGCGTCGATCTGGCTTTCGGCCAAGGCCTTGGGCAGCGAGCGCGGCAGTTTCGGCGGCGCCAGCAGTGCGGTGGGATCGTCGCGGCGGTCGCCGCGGCGCAGCCGGAACGCGTAGAAGGCGCGCAGGGCCGACAAGAGGCGCGCGTTGCTGCGCGGCGAATAGCCTTCGCGGGTGCGCCAGGACAGGTAATCGAACAAGGCCGCGCGATCGGCATCGGCCACGCCGGCGCCGTCGCGCCAACGCGCCAGGCCTTCCAGGTCGCGGCGGTAGCTGTCCAGGGTCTGCTGGGCCAGGCCGCTCTCGGCCCAGACCGCATCGAGAAACTGCGCGATCGCGACCGCGTCGGCCTGCTCCAGCGGCGGCAGCGACATGGCCTGGGTGCGGCGCTCGGCGGGGGTGGAAGAACTCATGGGCGGCAGCTTAGGCGGTGAGCGCGGATCGGCCAATCAAAGCCGGCGCGGTTCGCCGGCCGCGGCGGTATCGCGGCCAGCCTCGGCGGCCGCGTTCGCGATTATCCTGATGCGATGAATTCGCCCGACTCCGCCGCCACCGACGCCGCCCCGCCCCGCCCCGCCGCGCTGATCGTGTGGCGCTGGCTGTCGATGCTCTACGACTTGTTTCCGGTGCTGGCGCTGTGGATGGTCGCCGGCGCGGTGTTCGCGGTCGGCTACACCCTGGCCGGCCACGACTCGCACGAGAACATCAAACCCTTCAGCGCCTTGCAGTGGCTGTTGTGGCTGGTGTGCTGGGCGATCACCGGCCTGTACGCGACCTACAGCTGGCGCCGCGGCGGGCAGACGCTGGGAATGCGGCCGTGGCGCTTGCGGGTGACCGGCGCGGGCGCGGATGCGCCGGGCTGGAAGGCGCTGTGGATCCGTTATGCGGTCGCCACGCTGTCGCTGCTGCTGGGCGGCCTGGGTTTTTGGTGGGCGTGGTTCGACCGCGAGCGGCTGACCTGGCACGACCGCGCCAGCGGCACGCGCACGCTGCGTTTGCCCAAGCGCAAGAAGTAAGCGCGGCTTTCGCCGCTGTCGAATTGGCGCGGTCGCGGCTCGCGCCGCTCTTACAGGTAGCGGCCGTGGCCACGATTCCGATTGTAGGAGCGGCGCGAGCCGCGACCGCCAATCCTCAATAACGACGCACTGACGCGGTCAGGCTCAACCCGAGCGTCGTTTGAACAAATACGCCGACACCGCCAGCATCACCACCGTCGGCGCCAGATAGGCCAGGCGGAAGTCGAAGCGGAACACCTTGGCCAGTTCGACGAACTGGGTCTGCAGCAGCCAGAACATCAGCGCGAACACGATGCCGATGAACAAGCGCTTGCCCATGCCGCCGCTGCGCAGGCTGCCGAAGGCGAACGGAATCGCCGCCAGACACAGCGCCAGCACGTTCAAGGGATAGAACCAGCGGCCCCAGTAATGGGCCTGGAGTTCGACCGCATCGAGCTGGTTGCGCTCGCGATCCTCGATCGCCTTGTGCAAGGCCTTGGCGCTGAGATAGCGCGGCCGGTTGGTGCCGCTCATCAGCGCCGAGCTGTCGAGCTTGGATTCCCAGCGTTCCTCGGCGATCTCCTTCTTCTCGGCCGATTTGGCGTGGAAGGTGGTGCGCACGACATTGCGCAGCAGCCAGCCGCCCGGGCGATGCTCGGCGACGCCGGCGACCGCGACCGAGACCAGACGCCCGTCCTGACCGAACTGATACAGGCTGACGTTGCGCAATTCCAGCCAGCGGTCCGCGCCCTGGGTGCGTTCCTGCCCTTGCCCGGCGCTGAGGATCACATCGCCCTCGCGCGCCCACATGCCGGAGTACTCGGCCACCACCTGGTTGTTGGACTTGGCCGCGGCCTTGAGCGAATCGGCGCGGCGTTGCGCGTCCGGCGCCAGGGTTTCGCCGTTGAGCACCATCAAGGCGGTGAGGATCGCCAGCGCGCCGGCCACGGCGATGCTGAGCCGGCGCCGCGACAGCCCGACCGCGCGCAGCACGGTCAATTCCGAAGTCGCCGCCAACTGCCCCAGCGCCATCAGCGAACCGACCACCGCGGCATACGGGAACAAGGCATAGGCGCGGCGCGGCACCGTCAGCGCCATGTACGCCAGCGCCTGGGTGATGCCGTAGCGGCCCTTGCCGATGTCGCCGAACTCGCCGACGAAACTGAGCATGACATCCAGGCCCAGCAGCACCGCCCAGGTCAGCAGCACCGTGCTCAGCACCACCTTGCCGACGTAGACGTCGTGGATTTTCGGGAAAGGCTTCATGCCAGACTCCGCCTGCGGCCGAGCCGGCCGTCGCGGAAATACATCCAGGCCGTCACCGCCAGCAGCGGCAAGGTCAGCCACCACAGGCCGAGCATGGCCGGAATCTTGCCGTCTTCGATCCAGCCGGTGCCCATCATCATGAAGTTGTTGCCGATCAGGTAGACCAAAAAGCCGATCAGCATGCTGCCGTAGCGGGCCTGGCGCGGGGTGCTGCGCGCCAGCGGAATCGCCAGCAGCGCGAACGCCAGCGCCAGCAGCGGCGGGGTCAGCCGGTAATGCAACTGCGCGGCGGCTTCGCGGCGCGAATCGCCGAGCAATTGGCCGGTGGGCAGCATTTCCGGGGATTTGGGGTCGTAGCGGTCTTCGTTGGCCGGCAGCAGCACGTCGTTGCGGACGTAGCGCATCAGCCGGTAATTCAGGCTGCCGTCGACCGGGCCCTCGACCTCGAAGCCGTCGTCCAGGCTCAGGTAGCGCTCGCCGTTGGCGTCCACGCTGAGGCGGCCGGTCTTGGAGGTGGTGATGTCGACCCGGTCGGGCTTGTGCCGGTAAATGAAGATGCGGTCGAAGCTCTTGCCGTCGTTGGACATGCCGCCGACGTAGATCACCCCGTTGCCGTTGGGCAGGCTGGTGAACGCGCCCGGCTCCAGGCCGGCCACCACCAGGCTGCGGTTGGCCTCGTTGATCATCTGCCGCGAAGCGCGGTCGGCCCAGGGGCCCAGCCACAGCGAACAGGCGCCGACGACCACGATGATCGGTCCGGCCACCAGCAGCAGCGGCTTGAGCAAACGGCGCGGGCCGACCCCGACCGAGGAGATCACCGGCATTTCCGAGTCGCGGTACAGCCGGCCCATGCCCATCATCAGGCCCAGCATCAGCGACAGCGGCAGGATCAGCGGCAGCCACTTGATCAGCACCAACCCCAGCTGAATCAACATCATGCCGGCCGGGACCTTGCCCTTGGCGATGTCCTCGAGCACGTCGGTGAAGGCGCCGCCGACGCTTACGATCAGCAGCACCACCAGGGTGGCGAAGATCGCCTGGGCGAATTCGCCGATCAGATAACGGTCAAGCTTGAGCATCGGGCGTGGGGGCGCGCTTCGGGTTGGGCTTCGGCATCGGGCGGGCTTGCTTTAAACTCGGGGGTTCGTTCGACGGCCGTCCGGCCCCGCGCGCCTCCAGACCTTGGTCCGGAAGCCGGGTCCAAGCCCCGGTTGCGAATCCACGCGCGCCTTGCGGCGCCGGATGCCTTGCGGCTCCGGCCGCGGGCCTTGCGGTCCGCGACGCCGGCTTCGACTTAGCCTGACGATTGTACGTACTCACCTTCTTATCTGCTCGGGAATCTGTTGGATGACCCTCGAATTCGACCTGAACCGCGACGCGGCCGCTGCCGCTCAAACCGATTGCGTCGTGGTAGGCGCCTTTGCCGACAAGACCCTGACCGCAGCCGCGCGAACGCTGGATGAAGCCAGCGGCGGCCGCCTGACCGCGCTGCTGGAGCGCGGCGACATCAGCGGCAAGACCGGCAAGACCTCGCTGCTGCACGACCTGCCCGGCGTGACCGCGCCACGCGTGTTGGTGGTCGGCCTGGGCGACACCGGCAAGTTCGGCGTGGCCCAGTACCTCAAGGCCGTCGGCGACGCCGCGCGCGCGCTCAAGGCCGGCCCGGTCGAACACGCGGTGCTGACCCTGAGCGAAGAGCCGGTGCTCGGCCGCGACGCCGCCTGGGCGATCCGCCAGGCCGCCATCGCCGCCGACCACGCCTGCTACCGCTACACCGCCACGCTGGGCAAGAAGAAAGACGAACCCGGCCTGCGCAAGCTCGCCATCAGCGGCGCCGACACCACCGCGCTGGCCCAGGGCCAGGCCATCGCCGCCGGGGTGAAGTTCGCCCGCGAGCTCGGCAACCTGCCGCCCAACGTCTGCAACCCGGCCTATCTGGCCCAGCAGGCCACCGAATTCGCCAGCCGCTTCGACACCACCGATTGCGAAGTGCTCGACCGCGATCAGATGCAGGAGCTGGGCATGGGCTCGCTGCTGGCGGTGGCCCGCGGCTCGGCCAATCCGCCCAAGCTGATCGTGCTGAAGTACAACAACGGCGGCGACGCCAAGCCTTATGTGCTGGTCGGCAAGGGCATCACCTTCGACACCGGCGGCATCAACCTCAAGGTCCAGGGCGGCATTGAGGAAATGAAGTTCGACATGTGCGGCGCCGCCTCGGTGCTGGGCGCGTTCGTCTCGGCGGTCGGCATGCAGTTGCCGATCAACCTGGTGGTGATCGTGCCGGCGGTGGAAAACATGCCCGACGCCGACGCCTACCGCCCCTCCGACGTGCTCACCAGCATGTCCGGCAAGACCATCGAAGTCGGCAACACCGACGCCGAAGGCCGGCTGATCCTGTGCGACGCGCTGACCTATGCGCAGCGTTTCGAACCGCAGGCCCTGCTCGACGTGGCCACCCTCACTGGCGCCTGCGTGGTCGCGCTGGGCAAGTTCGCCACCGGCCTGATGAGCAAGCACGACGACCTCACCGCCGAACTGCTCGGCGCCGGCGAAATGGTGTTCGACCGCGCCTGGCGCCTGCCGCTGTGGGACGAATACCAGACCCAGCTGGAATCGACCTTCGCCGACGTCTACAACATCGGCGGCCGCTGGGCCGGCGCGATCACCGCCGGCTGCTTCCTGTCGCGCTTCACCGAAGGCCAGCGCTGGGCGCATCTGGACATCGCCGGCGTATCCAACGAGGAAGGCAAGCGCGGCCTGGCCACCGGCCGTCCGGTCGGCCTGTTGTCGCAGTGGCTGTTGAACCAAGCCGGGAATTGAGATCCGGGATTCGGGATCGGCAAGGCTTTGTCGCCGATCCCGCCCGCTCTATCGCATTCCCGATCCCTACTCCCCAATCCCGGCTATTCGATGCCCCGCGCTGACTTCTATCTGATCCAATCGCCGCGCTTCAAACAAGAACCGCTGCGGTTGGTATGCGAACTCGCGCGCAAGGCGCACGACGCCGGGCTGCCGACGCTGATCCTGGCGCGCAACGCCGAGCAGGCCGAGCAGCTCGACGACATGCTCTGGGACATGGGCGAGGACGCTTACATCCCGCACCAGATCGCCGGTCTGGACGAGGACGAAGAAGAGGCCGACGTGCTGATCGCCGCGCCGGAATCCGCGCCGGCCTTGCGCACGCTGGTGATCAACCTGCGCGACGCGGCCGTCGCCGACGGCTTCGAGCGCGTACTGGAAGTCGTGCCCGCCGACGACTCCGCGCGCGGCCCGCTGCGCGAGCGCTGGAAGCAGTATCAGGCGCGCGGGTTGACGCTCAACAAGCACGACATGTAACGGCGGGATGAGGAACGATTCGAGTACCGGCGAGCGATGCACTGGACACTCGACGCATTCTCCCCACCCACCGTCATTCCGGCGAAAGCCGGAATCCATTTTGATGTTGCTCCGCTCTGCTACGGACTCTTGGCTGGGCGGCAATAAAAGCCAGATCAAAATGGATTCCGGCTTTCGCCGGAATGACGGGAGTTGAAGGGGCGCCGCCTCTGCCGGCCGTCCCGCTACGCATCACGCCCACGCATCACGCATCACGCATCACGCATCACGCATCACGCATCACGCAACAACATCGCAACACGATCCGCCCCCGCGCCACCGCCGCAACAAAGAACCCAGACCATGACCAACGCCCTCGCCCCCAGCTACGACCCCAAACAGTTCGAAACCCGCCTGTACGAACAGTGGGAAAGCAGCGGCGTATTCAAGCCGCGCGGCGAGGGCGAGCCGTACACCATCCTGCTGCCGCCGCCTAACGTCACCGGCACCCTGCACATGGGCCACGCCTTCCAGCACACGCTGCAGGACGCGCTGATCCGTTATCACCGCATGCGCGGTTACGACACCTTGTGGCAGATGGGCACCGACCACGCCGGCATCGCCACCGAGATGGTGGTCGCGCGCAATCTCGGCGCCGAAGGCCTGACCCGCGACGGCCTCGGCCGCGACGGCTTCATCGAGAAGGTCTGGGAATGGAAGGGCCACTCGGGCGGCACCATCGAACGCCAGATGCGCCGCCTGGGCACCTCCGGCGACTGGTCGCGCTCGATGTTCACCATGGACCCGATCGCCTCCAACGCGGTGATCGAAGCCTTCGTGCGCATGCACGAGCAAGGCCTGATCTACCGCGGCCAGCGCCTGGTCAACTGGGATCCGGTGCTGAAGACCGCGATCTCCGACCTTGAAGTGGTCAACGAGGAAGAAGACGGCTTCCTGTGGTCGATCGCCTACCCGCTCAGCGACGGCAGCGCGATGCTCACCGTCGCCACCACGCGCCCGGAGACCATGCTCGGCGACACCGCGGTGATGGTGCATCCCGACGATGAGCGTTACGCCCACCTGATCGGCAAGACCGTGACCCTGCCGCTGAGCGCGCGCGAGATTCCGATCATCGCCGACGCCTACGTCGACCGCGAATTCGGCACCGGCGTGGTCAAGGTGACTCCCGCGCACGACTTCAACGACTACGCGGTCGGCCAGCGCCACGGCCTGCCGATGATCAACATCTTCACCCCGGACGCGGCGGTCAACGACAACGCGCCGGCCAAATACGTCGGCCTGGATCGCTACGAAGCGCGCAAGGCCGTGCTCGCCGACCTGGAAGCCGAAGGCCTGCTGGTGGAAACCAAGCCGCACAAGCTGCAAGTGCCGCGCGGCGACCGCACTAACCAGGTGATCGAGCCGTATCTGACCGACCAGTGGTTCGTGCAGATGGACAACTTGGCCAAGCGCGGCCTGGAGCTGGTCGCCGGTTCCGATGCAAAGCCGGGCAAGATCCGTTTCGTTCCGCCGAACTGGATCAACACCTACCGCCACTGGATGGAAAACATCCAGGACTGGTGCATCAGCCGCCAGTTGTGGTGGGGCCACCGCATTCCGGCGTGGTACGACGCGCAGGGCAACATCTTCGTCGGCTACGACGAAGCCGATGCGCGCGCGCGCGGCGGCATCGGCGCCGAGGTGGCGTTGCAGCAGGACAGCGACGTGCTGGAAACCTGGTTCTCCTCGGGACTGTGGCCGTTCAGCACGATGGGCTGGCCGAACCAGGAAACGATGGACGCGCGCGGTTTCGAACGCTTCGTGCCGTCGTCGGTGCTGGTCACCGGCTTCGACATCATTTTCTTCTGGGTCGCGCGCATGATCATGCTGACCGACCACTTCACCAGCGAGATCCCGTTCAAGGACGTCTACATCACCGGCCTGGTGCGCGACAAGGACGGGCAGAAGATGTCCAAGTCCAAGGGCAACGTGCTCGACCCGATCGATCTGGTCGACGGCATCACCCTGGACGAACTGGTCGCCAAGCGCACCACCGGCCTGATGAATCCCAGGCAGGCCGAGAAGATCGAGAAAGCCACCCGCAAAGAATTCCCCGAAGGCGTGCCGGCGTTCGGCGCCGACGCGCTGCGCTTCACCATCTCGGCGCTGGCCACCCACGGCCGCGACATCAAGTTCGACCTGGGCCGCGCCGAGGGTTACAAGAACTTCTGCAACAAGCTGTGGAACGCCACCCGCTTCGTACTGATGAACACCGAGGGCGCCAGCTTCAGCGGCGCGCCGCAGCCCAAGACCGACGCCGAATGCTGGATCCTGGCGCAGTTGGCCAAGACTTCGGCCGAGGCCGAAGCGCACTTCGCGGCCTATCGTTTCGACCTGCTGGCGCAGAGCCTGTACGAATTCGCCTGGAACGCGTTCTGCGACTGGTTCGTGGAGCTGTCCAAGCCGGCCTTGCAGGGCGAAGACCGCGAGGCCGCCGACAGCACCCGCCACACTTTGCTGTACGTGCTGGAGCGTTTGCTGTCGCTGCTGCATCCGCTGATTCCGTTCGTGACCGAGGAACTGTGGCAGCAGGTCGCGCCGAAGCTCGGCGTGGCCGAGACCACGATCATGCTGCGCCCGTATCCGCAGGCGTCCGAACTCGCCGGCGACTATGCCCAGGCCGAGGCCGATGTGGAGTGGCTCAAGGCGATGGTGTCGGCGTTGCGCAAGGTGCGCAGCGAGTTGAACGTCAAGCCGTCGGATTTTGTGTCGTTGTTGCTGACCAAGGGCGATGGCAGCGACCGCGCGCGGGTCGAGCGGCTGGCCTCGCAGCTCAAGTTCCTCAACAAGATCGACCGCATCGACTTCATCGACGACGCGGCCACGGCGCCGCCGGCCGCGCCGGCGGTGGTGGGCGAGCTGACCTTGCTGGTGCCGTTGCCGGCCGACAAGCTCGATGCCGAACGCGTGCGTCTGGACAAGGAGATCAAGCGCGTCCAGGGCGAGTTGGAGAAGAGCAAGAACAAGCTGGCCGGCGATACGTTCGTGCAGAACGCGCCTCCAGCGGTGGTGGAGCAGGAACGCAAGCGTTTGGTGGATTGGAACGTGCAGCTTGAAGGTTTGACTGCGCAGCGGGCCAAGTTGGATTGATCGGCTTTTCGAAGAGGTTTTCGGATTGTTGGCGAAGAAGCCGCGACTGGGTCGCGGCTTTTTTGTTGGGCGTGGCGATTGGCTAGCAAGAGCAAATCCCCCCTACCCCCCTTTTTCAAAGGGGGGAACAGCAACAGCAACAGCAACAGCAACGGCGGCGGCGGCGGTGGCGGTGGCGGTGGCGTAGCCGAAGCCCCCGACAATTCGCCCCCTTTGCAAAAGGGGGCTGGCGCCTGCGCAGCCCGTATCCAGACATATCCAACTGCGCCGGGGGATTTGCCCGCGCAAATCGCAAATCCAGGCTCTTGCCCTCCCCAAACCCCGCCCCCTAGGCTAGATCACCGCGACCAGAGCCCACCTCATGCGCCCTGCCCTGCTCCTGGCCCTGTGCTTGCTCGCCGCCCCAAGCTCCGCCCAACCCTGCCCACCCGCCGGACACACCGCCGCCTCCCTGCAAGCGCTGAAAGCCAAACAATTCGCGCTCGCCGACGCAGCGGAAAAGCGAACGCTGGCCACCGGCCTGCTCGCCTGCCTGTCCGACCCGAATCCCGACCTCCGCGACAGCATCGCCTATGAAGCGTTGAGCCAATGGATGCGCGCCGGAGATTTCGACGCGCCCACGCTGCGCGCGATCCGCGACTCGCTCTACAGCCTGCTCGACGGCGAGGACCGCGCCGGCTTCGGCAAGCCCTTCGCCGCGCTGGCGCTGTCGGAAGTGGCGCGAACCGACCGGGTCGCGCCGTGGATGAGCGCCGAGGAACGCGCGGCGATGGTCGAGCGCGCAGCAGCCTATGTCGAATCGGTCAGCGACTACCGCGGCTACATCGAAGGCGACGGCTGGCGCCACGGCGTCGCTCACGGCGCCGATTGGCTGATGCAGTTGACCTTGAACCCCGCGCTGGACCGCGCGCAATACCAGCGCATCCTCAGCGCGATCGCCGCGCAGGCGGTGCCGCGCAGCGGCCATGCCTATGTGTTCGGCGAACCCGAGCGTCTGGCCAGGCCGCTGTTGTTCGCGGCCAAGCGCGGCCTGCTTTCGAGCGAAGACTGGAGCGCGTGGTTCACAGCATTGGCGGCGAAGGTGGGCAAGCTCGATCGCGCGGACTATGCCGGCTGGCTCGGGCGCCGCCACGATTTGATGGCGTTTTTGACGCTGCTGTACCGGGAAGCGGACCAGAGCGACGACGCCGCGATCAAGGCGCTGAAACCGGCGATCGCCGCGGCGCTGAAACCCGCCTGACGGCCAGGCCTATTCCTCGGCGAACAGCTCGATCGCCATCACCAACGCGTCCTCGCGCCCGCCACGCGCCGGGTAGTAACGCGGACGGCGACCGATCTCGTTGAAGCCTTCGCTGTGATACAGCGCGATCGCGCTGGGGTTGGACGGACGCACTTCCAGAAACACCCGCTCGGCGCCGCGGCCGCGGGCGATGTGCAGCAGCGCGCGCAGCAACTTGCGGCCCAGGCCATGGCCGTGCGCTTCCGGCGCGACGCAGACATTGAGCACGTGCGCTTCGCCGGCGGCCACGCTCATCAGGAAATAGCCGACGATCCGGCCTTGTTCGGTCAGCACCCACGAGGGGTAATCGGCGCGCAGACAGTCGCGGAAGATCCCCGGCGTCCACGGAAATTCGTAGGCGCGGATCTCGATGGCGTGGACGGTTTCCAGATCGTCCTCGCGCATCGGCCGCAACGCGGGCGGCGCGGTGGCGGCATCGGCATCCAGGTCCGAAGCCATTGCGTTCATCCGCGCGCAGCCCCGCGCCGCAGCGCGCGCAGGCGCGG